>PXBU01000287.1 GCA_003566795.1 Puniceicoccaceae bacterium
ACTGACACCGGATGCCTGAAAAAATAAAAACTTAAATAAATAGTTTAGATATGAAATTCGGAATCATTGGCGCCGGCATGATCGGCCAGTTTCACGCGAAAGCCATTACCGCCATGACCGGCGGTGAACTGCACGCCATTTTTGACTTACGCCTGGAAGCGGCTGAAAAACTAGCGGGAGAGTTCGGCGCCAAGGCTTTCGGCGATATGGAAGCGTTCCTGGCCGATCCGGAGCTGGATGTTGTCACCATCGGCACGCCCTCGGGTGCGCACTTGGATCCCGGCATGGCGGCGATTGAAGCTGGCAAGCATGTGATCATCGAGAAACCACTCGAAATCACGACCGAGCGCATCGACCAGATGGTGGAGGCAGCCAAGGCAAAAGGAGTGACGATCGCCGCCGTGCTGAATCGCCGTTTCCACCCGGGCATGGATGCCTTTAAGAAAGCCGCTGATGCTGGACGCTTCGGCAAGCTGACCTCTGCTTCCGCCTATGTGAAGTGGTATCGCGACCAGGCCTACTACGACTCCGCCGGTTGGCGCGGCACCTGGGCTCTCGATGGTGGTGGTGCGCTCATGAATCAATCGATCCATACCATCGATGCCCTGCTCTACCTGGCCGGTCCGGTCAAGTCGGTGCAGGCCAATACCGCCTGCCTGGCGCATACGGATATTGAGGTCGAGGATATCGCCGTTGCGATTCTGGAGTTTGAGAATGGTGCCCGTGGCGTCATCGAGGGCAGCACCTGCTCCTGGTCCAAGGACGGCCATCCGGCCCGCGTTCAGCTCGCGGGCACCGAAGGTTCGGTGTTCCTCGCGGATGAAGCCTTTGAAATATGGGACTTTATGCACGAGACCCCGGAAGATCAGGAGGTACACCAGAAACTGATGCAGGGCGCGGAAGCAGGCTTGGGTGCCAATGACCCGAAGGCCATCAACTTTTACCAGCATCAGCGCAACTTCGAAGAAGTCGTCAACGCGATCAAAGAAGGACGCGAGCCCAGCACCAACGCCTCCGAAGCCCGCAAGAGCGTCGCCCTAATTCAGGCGATCTACGAGTCGGCTCAGAACGGCGGCAAGTTGGTAAAGCTTTAGCGGGCAATTGCCTAACGAGGCAACGCGACACGCGAGTATCCCATCAAATGAGTTTTTTATTACGAAAAACTTGTTTGAAGCACCTCGAGACACCCCTTGAGTGCTGGTCACCAATCACCCCGACGAGTTTTCGGTCCTACGCGAATGGATTGATGACAGGGATGCCGTCGTAAATCTGCTCCGACGACAAGTCTTCACTCAAAATCTCATCGCAATCAGAATGCACGGCAGCGGCCACGATGAGCGAATCCCACCACGATAGGCCATAGCGCCCATTTATCTTGTAGGCGGCGTTCAATAGATCGGTATCCATCACAAGGGGTTCCCAAACATTGAGTGCCTCCACATCGCTCCACGCTTCCTCTTTCGTTAATCCGGGCTTCAATTTTTGAGTCGCATTGACGAAATATTCGTTCAACACCTGCACCGAAAGTCGTCCCGTCCGGCTCCGCCAGAGCTCGCGCATCAAGTTTTCTGCGATTGGTTGTTTCTCCGGCTCCGAGAGATCTCTCGCGTAGAGCAGGATGTTGGTATCCACAAACCGCTTAGCGCTCATAGAGTTCGTTGCGGATTGGATATTTCTCCCCAGGTGCTTTTAGAGCTTGCGCGGAACGGGCGAAGTAGCGGGCTTGCGCACGCGCGTAGTTGCGCTCTTTGTGCATCTTTTCTTTCAGCGATTCGCCCAAAATCCTGGAGACGGAGGTATCGTGCTCCGCCGCCCATACACGCGCCCAGCGAGCGACATCCTCTTCCAATGTAATGGTCACATTTTTCATGTTACACGAAAATAGTGCCGACAACCCAACTGTCAAGTCTCCCTGAGAGTATCAGAGTATCTTGCATTGAGCGGCAACCTTGCTTTCCCCCAGCGGTCACTGGCAACCGCAGGCTGCCGAATGCATATGCGGCATGTCGATTTGGGCGCTGGGTGTGGTATCGGCTTCCAGGTCACCGGTGGCAAACTGAATGCCGGCGAGGAAGTGCCTCAGCAAAGTCGGATTCCAAAAAATATGATGGTTGTGGCCTAGACTGGTATAAAACCCCCGGCCCTCGCCGAACTGTTGCACCCAGGCCACCGGATAGTCGTTGTCCTCGCGTCGTTTGCCGGACACCTCATCGCTGCGCTCCGGGTCGAGGTGTAGCAGAATGCGCAGGCGATCCCGGGAGTAAGGCTCCTCCCGAAACTGATAAATCTCCTCCACCAGTTCAAAGCTCTTGGTATCGCCGAAGACGGGCCGCATCGTCGCATGATCCGGGTCCTCGACCACGATCGTCACGTTGTGATTGGCGTTCCAGGGGTGCCCCCAGAAGTAGCCACCGATCATCTTGCCATACTCCTCGTGGTTATAGCAACTGTCGGTCGCAGAGTGGATGCCCATTAGCCCGCCGCCCTGCCGGACGTAGTCGACCAGATTATCGATCAAGCGATTATGCCGCTGCTGCAGTTGCCTCCAGTCCTCCTCCGAGAAATTCTCCCGCTGCCTGCGATGCGGCATAAAGAAATCCTGAGTGGTGTTCAATAAGACGACCGTATCAAAGCCCGCCAAAACATCCGGTTCGAAGTTGGCCGGATCGTCACTGATCACCGCCGCGTAGGCACCGGTCGAGGCCCCCATCTTCTCAAGCGCCAGGTTCCCGGTGGGGATGGATTGATGCCGGAAGCCGGAAGTCGCACTGACGATTAAAATTCGCCGGTGCGACTTCGGCTCGACAATCGGTTCGCTGGGCAGAGCCGCCTCGATGTTGGCAATGAACTCTTCCGAGACCGGCGGATCGTCGAAGCTGGGGACAAAATCGACCGCAGCGCTCAGGCTGAGACCCGCCAGGCAAACGAAAACTCCAACTATTTTAATGAGCTGTTTCATGTCGAGCAGCTACTGCTTCGACTTGTCGAAAGCAGCGTCGAAGGCGACATCGCTGGGCGAGAAATCCATCTTGCGGGTGAACGCGCAGGCCTCAGCGCCCCCGGCAAAGCGATCCATCCGGCCATCTTCCCATTCGATGGAAAGCGGGCCGTGGTAGCCAATATCGTTCAGCGCCACGATGACCTCTTCGAAATTGACATCGCCCCGACCCGGTGAGCGGAAGTCCCAATAGCGGCGATAATCACCGAAATCGGTGTGTCCACCAAAGACACCCACATCGCCGTTGGCATGACCCCACCAAGCATCCTTTACGTGGGCATGGAAGATGCGGTCGCGGAATTCGTAGATGAACTTGATGTAATCTACGCCCTGATAGCCGAGGTGGCTGGGGTCGTAATTGAAGCCAAAGCGCTTGTGCCCCCCAATCGCCTCCAGTGCGCGCGCGGCACTGGCAATATCGAAGGCGATTTCGGTTGGGTGCACCTCCAGGCCGTAATACACATCCTCAGCCTCAAAGGCATCCATGATTGGCTTCCAGCGCTGAGCGAAATCCTCGAAACCAGCCTCGATTTGACCAGGGACGACCGGCGGAAAGGAATAGAGCAAATGCCAGATGGAGGAACCGGTGAAGCCGTTGACCACCACCCGCTCAGGCGCACCGCCCGGTTTGGCGTCGAAAAACTTGCGCGCTGCCCTGGCGGTATCAATCATTTCCTGCGCGGCACGCTGGCGCACGCCCTCGGGGTCACCATCGCCCCAGATTTCGGGACTGAGAATCGCCTGGTGACGCTCATCGATCCGGTCGCAAACGGCCTGCCCCACCAGGTGGTTGGAGATGGAGAAACAGGTCAGCCCGTTGGCCGAAAGCAGCTCCCATTTCTTGGCGATGTAGTCCGGCTCATTCAGTGCCTTCTGCACATCAAAGTGGTCGCCCCAGCAGGCAAGTTCCAGGCCATCGAAGCCCATTTCTTTCGCCTTGGGAGCCAAATCGGCGATGGGAAGGTCGGCCCACTGGCCGGTGAAGAGTGTAACATTTCTTGACATAGCTTTTCTTGTTTAGGGGTTGATTGGGTTGAAATTAACGGTTTCTCCAGCCTTGCTCGACGGTGATCTGGTCTACGGTGGCAAAGCCCTCGTGATCCTCCCGGATGAAGTGGTAGTCATGCAGATACTTCAGCGCACGATACACCTCTATCATCTTGCCACGGGCGGCTTCAACGGCATCCTCTTCCAGGGCGTCAAACTCCTCCAGATAAACCCGCAGTAATTGCTCCGCCTTGCGACGTGCGTTCGCGTTTTCATGGTAGACGAGCGATTCGAAGAGGCGCAGCGATTGATCGATCCCGGACAACTTTCCGGCATCGGCGCGCAAGCTCTCGGCGATTTCCGCCCGCTTGGCCATTGTAGCCGCGATGGACAAGCGGCCATCCGTGCCGCCATCCAATGCCCGGGGCCTCAGGGGACGTACCCAGATATTTCTGACCCGCACCGGATCGCCGTGGTCCTGGAGCCGGATGCTCCCCTCCTCAGGAAAGACCCGGTCGAGTGGCTGGCGCTTCTTGAAGCCGCCGCCGCCTTCCAGCGGCGTGCTGTCCTGCACGACGACACCGTTGTGAAGCACTGTCAGACTGCCTTCATCCAGAATTTCGCCATCGCGCACGATCGGTCGGCGATAGATAATGTCGAAGCTCTGCCATTCGCCCGGAGCGCGCATGGCGTTGACCGCTGGTGGCATCACTCCATAGACGGAAGCCGCCATACCGTCCGGGTAAGTCGGATTTCGGTAACTGTCGAGAATCTGGACTTCGACCCGACCATCGCTGAAGAAGACGCCGCTGTTGCCACGCCCCTGGCCGCGACCGCTCACTTCAGCGGGTGCCGCCCACTGAATGTGCATTTGCACATCACCGAATTTTTGCTTGGTGGCGAGCGTCCCCGCACCACGGACGGCCTGCAAGTATCCATCTTTGAACAGCCAGTCATGCTGGCGGTTCTCGTCCGGGCGCAGGTGATGCCAGTTATTATGGTAGCTCTCCTCGCTGCCATCAAACAGCACGATCGCATCCGAGGGGGGATCACCGTAATTCTCTCCCGGCTCGACAATCGGCGGCTGCGGACGATTACTGTCGTGGACGGCCCAAGGATGGTGCGCATCGGGGGGATCCCCGAAAAAACGCTCCGCATGCAGTTGCGCCAACCCCGGAGCAAGGGCCAGCAAAACAATAATTTTAGTCGAATAGTTTATCATCGTTGAAGCTGTTTGTAATGGGGGGTGCATGAGCTACCGCAGCAATTGCGCGGCGGCCTCATTTTCGTGGCTGATCGCCACATCCAGGGCGCGGTCGCCATTCTCTGCTGCGACATCGGGATCGACTCCTTGATCCAACAAAAACTGAACGAACTCGGCATCGGCACTGGCCGCTGCTTCGTGCAGTGGCGTGCCACCCCGCTCACTCCGAACGGTCAAGTCCGCTCCACCCGCAACCAGTGCTTTGGCCACCGCCAGTCTGTTGCCAGCTGCCGCGTTGTGCATGGGCGTCCATCCGGCGTTATCCCATTCGTCCGGCTTTGCGCCAGCCTCCAACAAGGCGGTTGTCAACTCCGGCAAGTTGCGCTCCACCGTCCAGTGCAGCGGCGTCTGCTGCG
>PXBU01000412.1 GCA_003566795.1 Puniceicoccaceae bacterium
CCGCATTGGCATTCATTTTTTTGATCACATCGGGAGCGGCCTGCATTTCATGGGCCAAGCGGCCCAAATCGCGCCCGTAAGGAGGCACGTGAAATGCCGAAGTTCGCAAGACGAGATCCCCATAGTGAGGCGATGCGGGATTCACTGCCAGCGCACCGACCATGATGTCTCCCTCAATCGAGGCATACTTGGTCAAACTAGTCACCAGCACATCAGCATAGGGCAAGACCTTGACGTTGTAGATGGATGCGATGGTCGGATCGACCACCATCACACCCCCCGCCGCCCGCACCGCCTCTGCGATGCGGTTTAAGTCGCAAATTCGAATGAGGGGATTGGAGGGGCATTCGACCACCACCGCCGCCAGGCGATCCCCCAATTCACGAATCCTCGCCAACAAGGCATCCAGGTCAGCCACATCGTAGAGGCACTCGAGGCACTCGTCCTCACCGAGAAATTCCTGCAATACACAACCGGAATCCAGATAAAGCCATCCCAGTTGAATCCAAGCCGTTCGCCCGCGACTCTGCTGACATTCCCGCACGGCACGAAAGCCGGCATAAAATGCATTCATCCCGGAGGCGCAGACCAGCACATCTGACTGGCGGCAGGCGATTTGTTCCGCCAGTTCCCGCTCGACTTGATCCAGTGCATTGCCCCCGAACGTAGCCTCCTCGAAGCGGGATTTCCGTAGTCCATAAGCGATCAGTAAATCCTCGGCATGCCGCGAGGAAATACCGCAACCGGTATGCTGCACGAATTTGCGCACCTGCTGCGCCAGGTCGCGGTCAACCGCATCAAAGTAGACCAAATAGACATCGGCACCTGCGGCCTCGACCCTCAGGCTGCTCAGGCCACAACCAATGTAATCGACCAAATCCTGAGTCGCCCGCCGACTGGGAATCAAGACTGCGGCACGGCCCGCCAGCCCATGCTCTGCAACATAGAAATCAATCAGTTCCCGCACAAACTCATGCACGACAAAACGCGGGTAGCCCGACTTCAATGCATGGAGCACCCGTGGCACCTTCTCCTCATAGCCACGCACATCGTCCATGGTCGGCAAGCTGCTGATCACGGCGTGCGGGCTGTCCGGCCAACGGGCACCCAAAGAAAAATGTCGAAGCGATGTCATAAAAAAAACCCGGGAACCCATTTCTTTACAGCCGACACAAAACATGCAAGCTACATGTCTCAATTACAATGCATTACAGTCGTCGCCAGTTTACCAAAAGCGCACTACTTGCCGGTGTCTCCTGCTTCAGCTTGGGAAATCCGCTTTTAGCAGCTGCCGCTTCGGTTTATGTCGTGCAACCTGGAGATACACTCTCGGGAATCTCCCGGCGCCATCGCGTCAGCACCACCGCCCTGCGCCAGGCAAACGATCTATCCGGTGACCTGATCTGGGCCGGCCAAGAATTAAACATTCCCGGCGCAGCCTCCTCGACCGGAACTGCGGCACCCACCACTACCCATCACATTGTGCGTGCGGGTGATACCCTGAGTGGCCTGGCGATTCAATATGGGGTCACAGTCGCGCAGATTAAAAGAGACAACGCACTGCGCAGTGACGTCATCCGCATCGGCCAGCGGCTGACCATCTCCTCGGGCAGCCAGAGTGGGCGCGATTACCTCGCCGGAGTGCGCGCGGCCACCGCCCGCATCAATGTCCGGCGGGATAATTGGGTGCGGATCGTCGTCCACCACAGCGGCATCAGGAATGGTAACGCCGCGCGGTATGACGCCGCACACCGTCGCCGCGGCATGCAGAATGGCCTGGCCTACCACTTTTTAATCGGTAACGGAGTCGACTCCGGCGACGGCGAAATTGAGATTGGTCCCCGTTGGCACAACCAGCTGCTGGGCGGCCACGTAAAAAGTTACCGGATCAACCTGACTGCGATCGGTATTTGCCTGGTGGGCAATTTTGAGGAAACCCACCCGAGTGCACGTCAACTGGCAGCCTTTACCCAACTGATGGACTGGCTGCGCGGCGAGGTGGTGCCCAAGGCTCAAAGGTTCGCCGGGCACCGGGAGCTAAGGGGCGAGCAAACCGTTTGCCCCGGAAGAAATTTTCCGCTGGCCGCCATGCACCGGCGATACGGCAGCTAGCCCCATTCAAGCCTCCACCAAGCGTCGATTCGGCGATGCCTGCGCCGCTGCCCGGGCGACGATGGCCTGCAGTGCTCCGGCGAGCTGTGGATATTTGAACTGGTAGCCCTCCTGCAGCAAATGATCCGGCGCGACCTTCCGGCTCTTCAAGACCAACTCGGTTTCGGTGCGTATCAAAAAAGCCCCGATCGCTAAAAGCAACTTCGGCGTGGGCAGCCCGACGTAGCGGGCCAGGCCACCGACGGCCTCCCGGATGGCTCGCATGAATGCCACGTTCCGCAGCGCTTGGGGCGCGGCGCAGTTATAAAGGCTGCCAGTGAGCCGACCTTCAATGACGGCAGCCACGATGCCGCAGAAGTCATCGACATGCAGCCAACTGACCCACTGTTGTCCCCCACCCTGATGCCCCCCGAGACCGCATTTGGCCAGGGTGAGCAGAGGAACCATCGCACCACCATCGGCACCGAGCGTGATCGCCACCCGCAGGCAAACCTGTTTCGTCGCGGGCAAGGTCCAGCGGTTAAACTCAGCCTCCCACTCGCGACAAACGCCAACGGAAAATCCCTCGCCAATCACGCCGCAGCTTTCCGTATTGGCCGGAGCATCACCTCGCGTATCGGCATAGATCGTGGCACTGGCCGCATTCACCCAGATTTTAGGCGGTGTCACACAATCCTTAATCGCCAGGGCCAAAATCCGCGTGCTTTTGAGGCGGCTCTCCAGAATGAGACGACGATTCGTCGAGGTGTAACGGCAATCCACGCTGCGGCCCGCCAGGTTAATCACAGCGTGCGCACCGTCCAACTCCGCGCACCAGGCACCCTTGGTCACGCCATCCCAAAAGGCGATGCGGGCGTTCGCCACCACCGCCCCCAAGCGGCGGGTTAAAACGACCACCTCGTAGCCCGCTTGAGATAATTGCCTGGCCAGGGCGCGACCAAGAAAGCCGCTACCACCAGCGAGAATAACTTTTTTTCTATTTTTCATCTTTCAATTTTGCGGGCCTTCGCTTGTGGAGAGTGCGCGGCCTATGTGAGATTCTTGCGCGAAGCGGCATCCAGCAAGCTCGCGCCCTACTCCGGGATCATCTAAGTTTTTTCACAAAAAATTTTAGTAGCGGAACGGCGAAGCCGTTTCGATCACCAGCACTAAGGAGGCATCTGTTCGAAATGGGTTCCCCATTCCGCTACGAGAATTGAAACGACTGATTTGGAAGCGCACTGCATTCTTATTCAGGCGTTAAGCGGCGGGGGACGGCGGCCTTTCTTCCGCATCTTATCGAAGTTGAACATATTGAAGAAGTGCATCGCTCCCAGCACGATCAGGACGATGCCCACCTTGGTGGTCAGGTATTCGACCGCACCGACGACACTCTCCGGATGCGCTCCGTATTTCAAAAACATCAGCACGAAGCCGAGGTTCACCAAATAGAAGCCCACGCGTAGCAGATGATTGACAGAGGCAGCCATCTCGTCGTTGCCGTGGAAGGCCTCCAGCAGGAAGATATGCCCCGCCTTGTAGAGAGTTTGAGCGACCCAAGCCGTCATCGCAATTGTAGCGACGGCGTAAAGGGCATAAGTGAATAATACGAGCGTGTCCATTGTCTGATCCTTTCTATGAGAGCATTGATACGATTAACGGCCTCATCGGAACCGTTTGATTAAGAATGGCAGCACCTTGCTCTCTTCGGAGCGTGCCACTTTGTCGAGAACGAGGTCGGCCGTCTGGACGAACTCGGCGAGTGCCTTGGTTTGCGAGGCAAAGAGCTGCTGCTCGGGGTCGTTCTTTTTAAACGACTGCTTCGAGGAGGATTGGAGCAGTTGCAGCGCCGGATCGATCTCGCGGCGCTTCCGCTCGCGGGCGATGGTGCAGAACATGGTCCACACGTCTTTCTCGGCTTCGAAATATTCCTTGCGGTCGCCAGGGTAGGTCACCCGGCGAATGAGTCCCCAACCAGCGAGGTCGCGCAGGTTGCTGTTGGCATTGCCGCGACTGATCTTGAGCTCCTGCATGATCTCGTTGGTATCGACCGGCTCCACCGCCATCATCAGATACGCATGGATCTGAGCCATCGTTCGGTTAATGCCCCAGCTGCTGCCCAGAACGCCCCATTGCGCGATGAACTCCGCTTTGGTTTGTTTAAAGTCTTTATCATCCATACCTGAACTTTCAGTAAATACTGAAAGTTTTGCAAGTAAAAAATGAAAATATTTTGAGATATTCGCCCTGTAGCGGGATGGCGATAGCCATTCCGATTCGCGCCGTACCTATCGGCATCACTATCGTGCTGCCGCTACCGAGGACTAAAATTCAATGAGTATTTTATTGGCCATTTCAAACGCGGCACTATCAAGCAGGTCCAAAAAACGATCAAACATGCCTATCCGCTCACTGACACAGCTTACTGAGAATTACCACTCGCAGTAAACCTGAACCTAGGCAAACTCGCCGAAAATGCAGCTCCGCCGCCAACTTGCCACTAGCCTCAAAGAGAAGGTCCGCCTCCCGGACTTCTGGCCGAACTGCGGTGTCTTCGCGCTACTGGGATTTATATTTTTACCGGTCACGCTGTGGTTCACCGCCAGCGCCCATGAGCAAAGTCGGCTGTTGCACGCACTGATTGTGCTGGCTCTGGCGACTGTCATGCTGGTCCGCTACGGCGGCGTTGAGATCCAAGACACCCTGAGCCTGAATCCATCGGCGCGGCGGGCTTTGATTGCCAGTTTTGTGCTGTTGCTGGTCCAGGTGATCGGGAGCAGCGTCGCGCCCAATAGTTGGCGGGGCGCCTTCTCCCTACTGGTGATCCCCGCCTACTGCTGCGGACTCGCCGCCTTTGTCCGTTTCGTTTTCGGCCAGGGCACGCGGCGACTCACACGAACCACCACCGGCACCTTCTGCGCCTTTCTACTACTCAGCATCTTGATGCAGCCGCTGGACTGGCCGCTGCGCGGACTGGCCGGCACCTGGAGTGCCTCTGCCCTCGAATTCATTGGTAAAAAGGTCGAGCTTGGCCTCGTTTCAGCCGAAGGCGGCCTGCCGAAACTCATTCTGTGGGTGGAGGAGCAGCCCTTCCACGTCGCCTCCGAATGTAATGGCTTCGGGGTGATCCTCACGAGTTTGCTGATTGGCTTGCTGCTCGCGCTTCATCGCCGTCTAAGCGTTTTCGACACCGCGCTGAATATGGTCGGCGGCCTGATGATCGGATTCGCCTTCAACATCCTGCGCATCGTCATTATCGTGCTGCTCGCCCCCCACATGATGGATCACTACATGCTCATGCACGAGATCGTGGGCGGCATTACCTATTGGGGCTGCCTCATCTTGCTCTGGATTTTATTCAAGGGTCCCAGGTGAAAAAGCTCCACCGACTGATGACCCCTCCCCCGTGGCGTGTTCGCTTGCCGAACGCCCGAGCGCTAAAACCAGTCACCAAACCACCAAAAGGCGCCCGGACGTAAAACACACCCAAC
>PXBU01000326.1 GCA_003566795.1 Puniceicoccaceae bacterium
CCCGCCGAGGGCTCCAGCAGACCCAACACGATTTTGATGGTGGTGCTCTTGCCGGAACCATTCGGCCCGAGCAGGCCGAAAATCTCGTTATCCCGCACCTCCAGATCCAGCTGGTCGACCGCACGCAGCTTCTTGCCGGAAATCCCCACCGGAAAATCCTTCGTCAAATTTTTGATGCTGATGGCCGACTCGCCCATAAGGATCGTTTAGCGGGCGATACTGAAGCCGCGGCAGCTGCGCGGACCCGTCGCCGTTTTGACCTCGGCATCGCGAATGTAGCTCTCCAACTCACTCGCCACCTCCCGCTGGAAGGCCAGGACCTCGCGCTCCTCACCCTCTGCATAGAGCTGCACCCGCCCATCCGGGAGATTCTTCACCCAGCCGGTCACTTCAAAGCCCTTGGCCACGGCCGTCGCCTGGTAACGAAAGCCGACACCCTGCACCCGCCCCTCAAACCAACAGTTTAACTGAAACACTGGATCATTCATAGGGTGGAAGTATGAAACAATATATCGCGCGCTGACCACTCAAAAACGGCAGCCCCCTGCGGCCCCCGCTCCTTGGTTAAGGAAAGGAGCTTGCATCCCGTCAATTCTCGCTATCGGGCGGATCACCAGACTGCGGAATCAGTAGCCAAAAAAGTGCCGCTCCCAGTTGGGAACGGCACTTGGTTGAAAGGTATCAACGAGAGATCGACTAATTAGCCTCCTTGCATTGCGTTGCGGAGATTGGAGAATTCTTCCATCAAGGACTCCTGCTCGCCGATCTTTTCCATAATGCCGGGATCGATTTCGCCCATTGCAGTCAGGATCTTCTCGTTATACTCGGAGAAGGCTTCTTGAACCGACTCAGTTTGGTTTGCCTGGGCTTCCACCATGCTAAGTTCCTGACGGATCTGATTGAAGCGCTCGCCCAGCGTTTGCATCCGCTGCATGTCCTGCTCGGTCATGTTCTGGTCGTTGGAGATTTCGAGCAGCTCACCATAGAGCTCGTTGCGCTCCTTGATGGTGTCGGATTGCTCAGGTGCCAGCTCCTTCATCTCATCGCTCAAGGTCTCGTTGTATTCCACGAGAGCAGCGCGGACCTCTGGCTGACTGTTGGCCTCTTGCTGCACCACCTGGATCTCTTGATTGAGCGTTTGCAGCTGCATTTGCAGTTCCTGGAGGCGCTCTTGCACACCATCCTGCTGTTGCGGCTGTTGTTGTTGCTGTTGTTGCTGCTGGAACTGCTGGGCGTTGGCGGCAAGAGAAGCTCCGCCGAGACCGCAGGCGATCAGCAGCGACAGGCTGATGATCGATTTGGGTGATTTACGTGCGACTGATGTATGTAGTTGTGTTGTATTAGTCATGGCCTGCAACGTATGCGTGAAGCATGCCAATCTGAAATACAGATACCTAAGTAATTAATATCCAGTAACATAAAATTTTGGCTATCAAAATTATTGACTCAAAATCAGGCGATAGCTGCACATGTGCAGAATCCGCACACCTAATCAACGCTTGCGCTCTAGGATATCATAGAGCGTGCGGCGCCCAATCCCCAGCCACTCGGCGGCTTGCCGTTTGTTGCCACCGAAGGCATCGACGACATGCTGCACATATTTTGCTTTTACCTGCTCAAGCGTGGGATAAGGAGAACCCACCACAAAGACTGAGGACGGGGTGTCGCCCTCCCCGCCCGGGCTCTTAGCGACCGCCAGTGGCCGCAGCTCGGCCGGCAGGGCATCGGCGGTGAGTGGTGCGTCCGACTCAGCGAAGACCAGCATCTTCTTGATGACATTTTCCAGCTCCCGGATGTTACCGGGGAATGGATGGACCTGCAGGGCATGCATCACTTCAGGTGTGAAGCCCGCCGTCGAGCGGTTGAAGGACCGCGCGATGCGATCGAGCAGATGCATCGCGATGATGGGAATATCGGCATCTCGCTGGCGCAACGGCGGCACTTCGACCGTCAAGGCTTCCAGCCGGTAGAACAGGTCCTCACGGAAGCGATTTTCCGTGACATCCTCACGCAGATTACGCTGCGTCGCGGCGATAATCCGTGCGTCCACTGCGACCTCGGTATTGGCACCCACCGGGCGGACTTTGCCCTCCTGCAGCACCCGCAGCAGCTTGGCCTGGAGGTCCAGCGGGAGTTCCCCAATCTCGTCGAGGAAGAGGCTGCCCCCCTCAGCCGCCCGAAAGAGCCCGGACTTATCGCTCGTGGCTCCGGTAAAGGCCCCTTTCTCGTGCCCGAATAGTTCGCTCTCAATCAACTCCGACGGGATCGCGGCACAATTGACCGGAACAAACTCGTTGCCGCTCCGGCGGCTCTCGGCGTGGATTGCGCGCGCGGCCAACTCCTTACCGGTGCCGCTCTCACCCAGCAGCAGGATCGGCTCGTCCGTGACGGCGACCTTGCGGATCTCATAGATCAAATTCCGCATCTTGGGGCTGCGGCCAATCATGCCGTGGAAGCCGTCATCCGGCACGGATTTGGCTATCTCGCCGAATTGCAGTTTGAGCTGCCGGTATTCGAGGGCCCGCTCGATGCAGATATGCAACTGCTCAAAATCCAGCGGCTTGGTCAGGAAATTGTCCGCCCCGGCCTTCAATAGCTCCACCGCCTGGTCGATGCTGCCGAAGGCGGTCAACACGATAAATGCGGGCCCGATGGGCGGCGCACTGCGCTCCGCCAGCAGGTCACTCCCCGAGCCATCCGGCAGGCGCAGATCGGAGAGAATCAAATCGATCTGCGTGCCGCCGGAGGCGAGCCGCTCACGGGCCTCAGACAAGCTGGCAGCGGTCATCAGGCGGTGGCCGACCTCGCGCAGCTCGTCGCCCAGCAGCTTGAGGAAGTTGGCGTCGTCTTCCACCACCAGGATGGTCGAGGCACTTGCTTTGCAGGATTTCATAGCTGGTTTGGATTCATTCATTTCGCAAGGGGGAGACGCAAGTTTATCCGTGCACCGCCGCTGTCCGAACGACCTGCGCGCAAGCGACCGCAGTGTTCAAACACAATCCGATCCACCAGGGCCAGCCCCAGCCCGGTGCCCCGACCGGGACGACTGGTGAAGAATGGATCAAAAATCCGCTCAAGGATCTCCTCGGGAATACCCGGACCGTCATCGTCAATTTGGCACAGCAGCTCACCGGAGTCCATACGCACCCAACAGTCGACCGTCCCCTCCGGCGCCGCCAGCAGCGCGTTGGCGATGATGTTTTTCAAGGCCAACTGCAGCCGGATGAGTTCGGCCTCGACGATGGGTTCGCCGCCCGGAAAGTCCGCACTGTCCACCCGTATCCGCACCTCACCCGG
The DNA here is from genome assembly GCA_003566795.1 of Puniceicoccaceae bacterium. Lineage (GTDB taxonomy): Bacteria > Verrucomicrobiota > Verrucomicrobiia > Opitutales > Coraliomargaritaceae > Coraliomargarita_B. Next base: position 3,298 of record PXBU01000326.1, read on the forward strand.
ATGGCCGCGCCGCGCCTCGCGGGCTGCCTCCTGCAGCACTGCCTCAAAATTGACCGACTGGTAGCCCCGACTAGAGCCACCCCCGAAGGAGAGCAGCTCGCGCACAAAATGTTCAATCCGTCCGACTTCCTCGCGAATCGTTTGCAGATCCGCCTCATTCGCCGGATCCTGATTCCTGCGGCACAAGCGCTGGGCATGTCCGTCGATCGTCGCCAGTGGTGTGCCGACCTCATGCCCGATGGAGGCCGCCATTTCGCCCAGCACCGCCAGTTGCTCGGACGCGTGGAGGCGCCGCCGCAGTTGCCCGCGTTCGCTCTCGCTGCGAGTGAGTTTGGACTGGCGCGTTTCGATCGCCGCGAGCATTTCGTTCAGGGCGTTGCCGAGTTCATACAGCTCGCGCGCGCCCTCGGTCGGGACCCGCTCGTGGCGCTTGCCGGGGCGGATCCGGCGAATCGCATGATAGAGCCTGCGGACCGGACGATGAAACGACGACTGGTAAAGCAGCAGCATCAACAGGCAAAAGCCCACCAGGATCAGCGAGTAGCCTGCCAGAAACTTTTGCCGCAGCTGCGCGATTGCCGACCGCATCTCGTGGCCGCTGCGGGTGACTTGCAGCATGCCAATCGGCTCGCCCCCGGAGTCGTCCAGCGGCACAAAAAACGAAAATACTGGCTGACCCAATTGATCCTGATAGCTGCCGGACGGCGCGGAGACAGTAATCGGACTCGCCCCGACGTCCGCCGCCGAGCGGCTAGAACTCCTTTCACCCGCCTCAGCCAACAGATGACCCTCCACGTCGTAAAGATAGGCACCATAGACACGCTCGAAGTCGAAGGCCGACTCCAGAGCATCCATCAAGCTATTGGAACGATCGCGTTCTAAAGAATAACTTACCGGCTTGGCGAGCGCGCGGGCGATCAATTCCACTTCTTCCTGCAATTGCCGCTCAAGGGCATGGCTGACGCGATCAAATACAAACCAGCCCACTATCGCCAGCAAGAGCGCAGCGGGCAAAAAGAGCCGCCAAACAAAATGAAACCGCAGCGAGCGGCGACGCCGACTGAAGTCGAAACGATCGCGCCATCTCACCAGCTTTTTGTGAAACTTGCGCATAAAAAAATCTGAAGCGGGCGCGTCTAAAATCGCTACCCATAGGAGGTTTGCAGAAGTGCCCTAAATTAAGGGGTTTCTCACTTTCAGCTCAGGGAAGCGTGAGAAGTCCCGATCCACCGTCCAGAGTTCCTGAGCGCAGTGGCATAAACAACAGGCCGCGATGCGAGCGTCGTGAATGACCGGCCCGGCCACCTTTCCCTTTACACTCAAAGCTTCCAGCTTGTCCAGACTGTCTGACAGGTCACTCAGCAGGCGCAAGCTGGGGGAAGCTCGCCAAGCGTTGATCTGATTAAAAGCTTGTTCCGGCGAGGAAGGTTCTTTCCAAAGCTTCGGGTGGGTGACCACCCCGTAAAACTCCACGAGGCTGTGGTAGCAGATGGCCCACGGTCGTAACGACTCGGCCAGATCTTTAACGGCACGATACGCGGACTCGTGCAGACTGGCATCACGCCGGTGCGCGTGCACCAACAAGTTGGTGTCAACTGCAATCACGGTCGAATGGAGGTCTCGCGGTTCGCATCGATCCCTGCGTTAATTGCCGAGGCGCTCACGGCATCCGCTGGGCTTTGAACGCTGCCAACCGAGGCATCCGCAAGCACGAAGTCCTTCGGACTCTCCTCCAGTCTTCGCTCCAGTGCATCGAGCATCAGCGCACGAAAAGTCGTATTTCGCTTGGCCGCAGTGGTCTTGGCACGTCGCAAAAGCGAATCGGGCACATCTATGGTTGTTCGCATGCATAAATGTGTAATGCAAAACCAACTGGGTTTCAAGTTTAATTTTATGAATCGAATCGTCGGCACACGGCATTTTCATTTGGCGGCTGAGCGCCGCATGAAAATGCATTTGAGATTGAAAATTTAAGATTTGAGAAAAACACGAGAAATCAATGACTTCTGGTTCCAAATGAAAAAGCCCTGATCGGCGGCATCGATCTCAACAGCCTCTCTTCCGCCAACTTTCAAACACAGGATCTAAAAACAAGTTGATCCCGGGCAACTGATGCGTAGGGCAACTACTTGCGATACCAGCGGCCCTCGGCATCCTGCAGCCAAAGCCCTTGGGCGGCACGCTGCGATATTTGCGCGGCCCGCTGCACACCCACCTGGCGCGGCGTGGACTGCGTGGAACGGGCGATCGCCTGATAGACCACTCGGCGGTCCGCGTTCTCGGC
>PXBU01000307.1 GCA_003566795.1 Puniceicoccaceae bacterium
GAGTCGGGGTCCGGCTCGCCTTCCCGGGTCTGGCTGTCCTCCGCGCCATCTTCCTGCTGTGGGTCCTGCTGGGCGGATTCGCTCGCGTCACTGGGGTCCTGTTGGGCCGGGTCGCTCTCCTCTTCGGCGGCACTTTCGTCCGGTGCGGGCTCGGCGTCTTGTGAGTCGGGGCTCTCGGAGGGCTCGCTGTCGGGTTCGCCGGATTCCTGTGTATCTTGCTGCTGTTGTTCCTGCTGCTCCAGTAGCTCCTCGATAGCTTCGCGCACGGCCCGGATACGCGCTATGTCTTGTTGGATAGCGCTGTCGTCGGGTCCCAGCTCCAGGGCGGATTCGAAAAGTGCTTCGGCGGAGCGGATTTCTTCCAGCGCCGTTTCGAGCTCGCCTGCCTCGTAGGCGGCGCGTCCGATTTGGTGGGTGGCGTGGCCCATGTTATACAACGCATCTAGCTGGAGGGACCGGTCGTCTGTCTGTTGCATCGCCTCGGTGTAGAGCTGGTTGGCCCGGGCGTAATCGCCGGCGATCAGCGCGGAGTGCGCATCGTTGAAAGCCTGGGTGTGGGCCTCGGCGGTGTGAGGTGATGCCATCAATAAACCAATCAGGAGGACTGAGGCCGGGGTGGCCCCCGGTCGCCGGTTGCGCAGCAGTATTTCCAGTATCAGGCACAACAGTGCAGCGGCCAGCAGCCACTGGAAGCGCTCGACCGGCACCTCGACCAGTTCGGACTCGCGCTCCTCCCGCGGCAGAGTGGCCAGCACGGATCCGTAGAATGCATCGAGGGAGCCACCGCCCAGACGCGTGTAGCTGCCGCCGGCCGCCTGAGCGATCGCTTGCAGGGTGGGCTCTTGCAGTCGGCTGCGGATTGGTTGACCCCGGTCGTCCCGAACAAAGACCTCCTCGCCCGTCTCATTGCGAGTGCGCAGAAATTGCCCCTCGGGAGTGCCGACGCCGATCACGAAGATTTGGATGCCTCTCTCTGCGGCATCGCGGGCCGCCTCCACCGCCCGGTTGCCGGCGTCTTCACCGTCGGAGAGCAGGACGACGACCTTGACATTGTTGGCGGAGGGGAAGGCCTCGCTGGCCTCTTCGATCCCGCGCGCCAGATCGCTGCCTTCGAGTGAGAACATGGCAGGATCGATGACGCGCAGGCTCTGCCGGAAGGTGCCGTAGTCGAGGGTGGGCGGCGTTTGTAGAAAAGCTTCGCCCGCGACGCCCACTAGGCCGATACGGTCGCTCCCCAGCCGGTCCACCAAGTCGAGGATAGCCAGTCGGGCGCGCTCCAGCCGGTTGGGGCGCAGATCGCTGGCGAGCATGCTTTTGGAGCAGTCCAGCACGAAAACGATATCCAGCCCGCGTGCCTTGCGCTCCGACCACTCGACACCGTATTGCGGACGGGCCAGCGCGAGACCCAGCACGCCAAAGGCGGCCACGATGAGGAGCGATTTGACCAGCCTGCGCTGGAGGCTGGCTTTTTCAGTCAGCTGCTCCAGCAGGCGGTTGGCCACGAAGCGACCGAGTAGGTGGCTACGCTTACGCCAGCCCAGCGCGACCAGGCCAATGCTGATCAGCACGACTAATGGCGTGAGCACCAGCCAGATGGGATGTTCGAAAGTCATGGTAGGCGGTGGTAGCGGGTGTTGCGCAGGAGTTGTTCCAGCCCGAGCAGCGCGAGGCCGAGCAGGGTGGGCCAGATGAAGAGTTCGGTGAAGCTGGCGTAGGAGCGTAGCTCGATCTCAGTCCGCTCCATTTCGTCGATGCGTTGGTAGATTTGTTCCAGCTCGCCGGCCGCTGTCGCACTGAAGAACTCCCCGCCGGTCATCTCCGCGATCTGACGTAGGTCGCTATCGTCGAAACCGGATATTTCACTGCGGCCACGGTTGACTGGGCGGCCTGCGGAGTCGCGGATGACGCGGCCATTCTGATCCATTTCCGGGAGTGCGACCCGACCGCTGGATCCGGTGGCGATGGTGTAAACACGGACGCCGTGCGCCTGGGCCGCCTCAGCGGCACCGAGTGGCGAGAGCGTGCCGGCATTGTTTTCTCCATCAGTGAGCAGGATGACAACGCGACTGCGGTCCGGGTGGTCGCGCAGGCGATTGACGCTGGCCCCGAGTGCCGTGCCGATGGCGGTGCCCCGGCCGTCGATCTCTCCCAGATCAAGGCGTTGGAGGTTGCGCTTGAGCCAGTCGTGATTCAGCGTGAGCGGGCTGACGACATAGACTTCCGGTGCAAAAGCGATCAAGCCGATGCGATCATGGGGACGTTGGTCGATGAAGTTGTCGACCGCGCGGCGGGCCACATCCAGCCGCGTGACAATGTCGTCTTCGGTCGAGAGATCCAGTGCCCGCATGGAAAAAGACAGGTCGAGCGCGATCACGATATCGATCCCTTCGGCCTCGATGCTTTCATTGATGCGGCCCAGCTGTGGTCGGGCCAGTGCGATGATAATCGCGGCCAGGGCCAACAGGCGCAGTGCGAAGAGGAGCTTGCCGGGCTGGCTGCGCCGCTCGCGGCTGACCGCGCGGGCTAGTGCCGTGCTGGAAAAGCGCACGGCGGCCTCCGGGCCCATTCGCCCGGCCCACCAAGCCAGGATGGGCAGCAGTAGCAGCAGGGCGAAAAAGATCGGGTGCTGGAACTGGAAAAAGGTCATGCGGCGCGCCCCTCCTCTCCTTGCAGGCGGTGAATCAGTTGTTTGGCCGTATCCATTAATTCACGACGCTGCTCCGAACTGAGTGCTTGCCGGGCAAATTTTACGCGGTCGCAGCGCTCCAGGAAACTGCGGATACCCTCCCGCTTATCCGGATCCAGTGGCAGGCGGCTGCATAACTCGCTGCTGGTCTGGGAGGTGGCAGGCACGTCGAAGCGTGCCGCGATCAGGCGGCGCACGGCATTGGCACAGATGAGGGCGCAGCGCTCGTCGTCGATCGCTTGCGCGGCGGCATCGATCTCGGACAGCGCGGCAGCAGCTGGGTCGATGGGGGTGGTGGGCTGCTTGATGGAGCGCAGGTAGAGCCAGACGAACAGGCCAGCGATCAGCAGGACGGCCAGGCTGGCGAGCAGGATTTGCCAAAGACCGTAGCCGCTGGATAGCTCGATGGGACCGCGCACGTCCTCCAACGAAGGGCCGACTGGCAATTCGGGAAGTTGCATGGCCAGCATCGTAAGCGGAAAACTGCAGGTCGGGAGTGGCATCTGCATTTCAATGACGGTTGGCCCGCTGGCGGAAGAGTTGACGCAGGGCGGGCAGGTAGGAGCCGGTGGTGCTGGCTTCGATCCAGTCAAGGCCTTGCTTGCGCATGCCGGAGTCGAAGGCTGCGGTGCGTTCGGTTGCGAGCTGACGGTAGCGTTCGCGCACGCTCCGACTGCCGCTATCGAGCTCGACGATTTCGCCGGTCTCGGCGTCTTCCAGCGTGATCAGGCCGACATTGGGCAGTTCGCGTTCGCGCGGGTCGGTGAGCGCGATGCTGATCAAGTCGTGACGTTGATTTGTCAGCGCGAGGGGGCTGAAGAGATCCGGATCGAAACCGGGAAGCAGTGCAGTGCGGGTACCCGAATCCAGGAAGTCGGAAACTAGAAAGGCGACTACTTTACGCCGCTGCAAGCGGTTGAGCGTGTCCAGCGCGACTTTGTGATTGGTTGCGTAGCCGTGCGGGCGGAAGAAGAGAATGTCGCGAATGACGCGCAGGATATGGCGGCGGCCTTTCTTGGGCGGGATGTAGAGCTCCACTTGGTCGGTGTAGAGCAGGAGGCCGACCTTGTCGTTGTTGCGGGTGGCGGAGTAGGCGAGCACGCTGGCGATCTCGGCGGCGCGCTCACGTTTACTCTGGTCGACGGAGCCAAAGATACCAGAGGCACTGAGGTCGATGATCAGCATCAGCGTAAGTTCGCGTTCCTCACGATACACTTTGACGAAGGGCTTATCCATTTTGGCCGAGACATTCCAATCGATCGAGCGCACATCGTCGCCGATGGCGTATTCGCGCACTTCCTCGAAGTCGATGCCCCGGCCCTTGAAGGAACTGTGGTAGGCACCGGTGAACGATTCCGTGACGAGTTGCCGCGTGCGGATTTCGATGTGGCGAACTTTTTTGATGATCTCGCTGGTATTCACTTTGTGATGATGGCTGATGACTGATGATTAATGACTGATCTGCCTTCGCCAAAGGCTATGGCGGACAAGTGACTGATGGCTGGTGATGTCGCGCGACTTGCATGCTTAATAATAAGGCATTCGTCATCAGTTATGAGTCATTGGCGCATCGCGCCTGCGCCCGCGCCTACGGCACCGGCACCGCATCAAAAATATTACTGATGAGATCCTCGCTACTTATCTCTTCGGCTTCGGCTTCGTAGCTGGGGATGATGCGGTGGCGCAGCACGTCCATGCCGAGGTCCTTCACATCTTGCGGGATGACGTAGGCGCGGCCCTGCAGGAGTGCCCAGGCCATGGCCGCCAGCGTGAGGCTGATGGTCGCGCGGGGACTGGCGCCGAACTGGATGTATTGGCCGAGGTCGAGTTTGAACTGGGCGGGGTCGCGGGTCGCGAGGACGAGGTCCACGATATAGTCCCGGATCTTGGGGTCGACGTAAACCTGGTTGACCAGCTCGCGCGCCTCTTGAATGGCCTCCAGCGAGGTGACGGAATTGACGCTGAGTTGCGGGGCCGTCGAGGCCATGCGGTCGAGGATCGCGCGCTCGTCAGACTTGGTGGGGTAGCCCACCTTGAGTTTGAGCATGAAGCGATCCACCTGGGCCTCAGGCAGCGGGTAAGTGCCCTCCTGGTCGATCGGGTTTTCGGTGGCGAGCACCAGGAAGGGGTTGGGCAGCGGGTAGGTCTCATCGCCGATGGTGACCTGACGCTCCTGCATGGCCTCCAGTAGGGCACTCTGCACCTTGGCCGGGGCGCGGTTGATCTCGTCGGCCAGGATCAGGTTGGCGAAAATCGGGCCCTTCCGGGTATGGAAGGCCTCTTCGCGCGGACTGTAAATCAGCGTGCCGATGATGTCGGTCGGCAGCAGGTCGGGCGTAAACTGGATGCGTTTGAAATCGGCAGCCGTGGCGGCGGCGAGCGTGCGGATGCTCAGGGTTTTCGCCAGGCCGGGCACGCCTTCAAGTAACACGTGGCCATTGGCCAGCAGGCCCACCAGTAGTCGGTCAACCAGATACTGCTGGCCGACGATGACCTGGGCAATTTCCTGGCGCAGCTCCGGGATCCACCGGGCGAGCTGCTGGAGTTTTTCTTCGGTTTCGGGAGAGCTTGGATTTTGATTCATGGTAGATGCGCAAGAATGACATTTGGGAAAGTGGAGAGTTTCATCGAAATCAGAGGACAGAGGTCAGAGGACAGAGGTCAGAGGACAGAGGGCAGAGGACAGAGGACAGAAGACAGAGGGCAGAGGACAGAAGACAGAGGACAGAAGACAGAGGACAGAGGGCAGAAGGCAGGGCGGCGGGTGATGCGATGGCGACATCCGGCCTCTGTCCTCTGTTCTCCGGCTTCTGGAAATAGTTTCATTCGAATCGAAGGATTGATCTTTCAGCATAGGTGTGTCTTATTGGCCCA
>PXBU01000397.1 GCA_003566795.1 Puniceicoccaceae bacterium
GACGCATCCTGTGGGTCATCCCGGGCTTCCGGCAATATGATGAGGCGATCCGCCAGTTTGAAACCATCGTCAGGAACGCCCCTTACGGCGACTACGCGCCGCTCTCACTGATGAACATTGCGCTGACAGCCGAGCAGCTGAATGACTCTGAGGAGGCGATCGATGCCCTCGACCGGCTGATCAATTTCTACCCGCAAAGTATGCTCGCTCCCGATGCCTACTTCCACATGGCGGTGATTTACTCCAGTCTGGTGAAAGGACCCGAATACGACCAAGGGGCGACACGCCAGGCCATCAGCTACTACGAGGACTTCCTGATCCTTTTTGAAGACAGCAACTATGTCGGCGATGTAGAGGCCAATCTCGCCTCCATGCAAAATTTGCTGGCAGAGAGCCGCCGACAGCTCGGCGACTTCTACTACTTTTACCGCAACAACAACACGGCGGCACTGACCTTTTACAACGAGGCGATCACCATCGCACCTGAATCTGAAGCCGCCGACGAGGCCCGCATGCGAATCGAGGATATCGAGAACGGTGTCCGCCCAATCTCCGGCGCGCGCGTCGTGCGGCGTCTCCTCTTTATCGACTAATTGCTGCGAATTCCAGCCATGACCGCATCCAAACATAGAATCCTGCCAGTCATCTACGCCCTGACCGCCGCTTTCGTGCTGTGCTGCGCGGTCGTCGGCTGCCAGTCCTATCAATTGGGACACGCGGCGGAGCTCCCCTTCGAGACGATCTATATCGAGCCGGTGAGAAATGAGAGCTTCGCCCCTCAGGCGCAGGCACTGCTGAGCTCCGAAGTCCGCGAGGCCGTCATCCGCGACGGGCGCGTCCGCCTGGTCGCCGACCGGGAGGAGGCCGATGCCCTACTGCTGATGACCCTCACCGACTACAACCGCCGGGCCAGTGCCCGACGGCAGGATGACACCCGGCGGGCGCAAAGCTTCGACCTCTCCATGCAGGTGCAGCTCGACCTCTACGACCAGATAAACGGCGACTACCTATTTCGAGGGCGCCGTGTCGAAGCCCGCACCCAAGGCTACGTGGATAATCCCTATGCCGCAGACGGGGCGCCCGCCACCCAAGGCCTGATCCAATCCGAGTTCAACGCCATGCCCCGCCTCGCGCGGGATCTCGGCCGCAGAGCCGCCGACGAAGTGCTCGGCGCCTGGTAGTATACTCCGCCGCAAAGCCTGCGGCCCGGGATAAATCACCCGAGAGCCGGGCCCCTTCCGTAGTCGGGCTGGTTGATCCTGGCATACACAAATTGGACTTCCGCAAAAAAATGGCGAAGACGGCGAAGTTTCATGTAGGGGCTTTCCTGTGGGAAGCCCGCGAGCGTGCGGAGCGTTGTGGAAAGACCGAAGGCAACGCAAGATTCGCGGGTGGCGCGAGCACCACCCCTACGGATTGATCGCCCGACCGAGCGGAAGTAAGCCTTCCGAGCGTTATGTGGCGCGCGAGCGGAATTCTCCCTTGCAAGTTTCTTTCCCGACTTCCGATTCGGCTGGCAAAAGCTGGCTGAAGCGAATAAGAACGGAGATCTATGGGGCAGAAATCAAAACTCAGCTGGCAAGTCACACTGGCCCTTATACTAATCGCGCTCGGCGCGTTTTTCTACTATGTTCACTGGCTGGTTTTTCGCGATGTAGAACATATTTTCCTCTATTTTATCGGAGATGTGGCATTTGTATTTTTTGAAGTGCTGCTGGTTACGCTTGTTATCCACAGACTGCTCCACCACCGGGAGCAGAAGGCCGTTCGCGATAAAATAAATATGTTGGTCGGCGCTTTTTTCAGTGAACTTGGCACTGAACTCCTGGAAATATTCGCAAGCTTTGATCTGCAAGCGCATAAGATCAAGGGGCCTCTTTCAACACCGCATGAATGGTCGGAGTCGGAATTCCTGAATATCAGAAATACCGTTGAGCGACATGATTCTGACATAAAAAACGGAAAGGCCGACTTTGCTGCGGTGGACTCTGTGCTGCGTCGCAACAAAAATTTCCTCCTCGACCTGATCCAAAACCAGAGCCTGCTTCAAAATGAATCGTTCACCAACCTGGTCTGGGCGGTTTATCATCTCGCCAAGGAAATGGAACACCGTGGTGATTTGTCGGATTTGCCGGATGACGACCACCAGCATCTAAGCCAGGACATAGCGAGGGTTTACGAACTGATGCTACTGCAATGGGTGGATTATATGCAACATTTACGGCACTGCTATCCGTATATGTTTTCCCTGGCAGGGCGGACCAATCCATTTAACTCACCAACTGCGGTGGAGGTTAAATAAGACGAAAAGCAACGACCGCAATTACCTTTGGGAAACAGTCTAGCCATCTGAGTAGGCCTGCCGAGCGTTGTGTGGAGCGCGAGCGGTATTCTCCCTTGCAAGTTTCTTTCCCGACTCCCGATCCGGCAGACCAGGTGTATTTACGCATCAATGAGGAGAAAGACAGCTTCCACCAACTGGGCGATTTCACAACATCTTAACTATTTTTACTGGGATGATGACCGCGCTCTGGTGGTGCCTGTCAAAATTTTGAGACTGACGAAGTTTAAACCGTGCGTTTGGAAAAATATCGGCTCGCCGAACCTCGGCACGAGCCGCAGCAAGTGAATGGCCATCGACACCCCGGGCATCGACGGAGAGAAGCCTTGTCGCCAGCTTGAGTTTGACGCCCTTCAACTTCCGGGTTTAAATCCTGCCTAGTCTCGAACTATGATTCGCGACAGCAAGCACTTACCCCTATGCCAACCATCCGTATTCATACTAAATACCTGATTCTGCTTCGGCTTGTTTTCGCATTAGCTGTTTTCGGCTGCATCAATTTAAGGGCGGAGGCTCCATTCGATGAACTCAAGGCGAAGCTCGATCAAGCACTGGACAAGAATGCCAGGGAAGTGGCTTCGGACCGAAGGAAGGCGGGCATCGATAAGATGTATTTGGAACGACTGGCTGCTTTGGGAAGCGAATTTCTGGATCAGGGCAGTCTCGATGGTGCGCTGGCGGTCCGGGACGAGATTCAGCGTTTTGAGAACTCGGGTGGCGTTCCGAGCGCGTTTTCTCAGATTGGGCAGCTGGCTCGTTATCAAAGGATTTACGCCAACGAAATAAAAAAGATTGAATCGGACGAAATGGTAGGGGCGCTGCGTATCTATAATGCATACGAAGGTGCCTTGTTGCAACGAGAGGAAGAACTCGTGCGGCAGGGCTTCATCGACCAGGCAGTCGCGGTCAGAAAAGAACGCGACCGGGCTAAAAGACTGATTAGCCAGCTGTCACGGGGAAGGGCGGAGCTCGGGTCAATTCGCCCGGAGGATGTGTTCGCGCGCCCCCGGGAAAGGGAGACTGCCGTCCCGACTGGCGATGACTGGGAAGCTGTCGGGGACAACGACAATCTTCCAAACGAGGCTTTGGATACGCTTAAAGCTCAGTTCGAGCAGTCACTCACCGCTCACCGGGAGTCGGTAGCTGCGGGTGAGCAGGAAATGTTTAAAAAATACATGAGAGAACTGCGGGTTCGGGAATTTCATTATCAAAACAACGGGAGTCTTGACGGCGTGCTGGCACTGCGGGCGGAGAGGAAACGCCTGCAGGACACAGGAGCGATTTCAACCAGCGACACTGAGCTGAGCCACCTGAGAATCGTGCAAAGAAACTTCACTCAGGACCTGATGCGATTAAAGTCCGGGGATCGCGAGCGCCTAGTCAGCATCCAACGTCAGCATTTGGAGGAAATGGGAGAATTGGAGCGCAGTCTGGTAAAGAAGCGCCGGATCAATGAAGCGACTGCTGTCCGAGCAGAAAGAAAACGCGTCGCTGACCTTTTAACGGAGTTGAACCGAAAAGCCCTGGTGCGTCACCTCTATGAGGCGAGTCCACGCGAGGAGGCGACGGCCTCAAGGTAAGTAATCGAGGGTCACTACACTTTCGAAGATCAGGATGGATGAAAAGTTGCATCACATCGTTCCCGCTTGGGCGTGACGAGCCACTCGTTTGAAGGTGGCCATAAGGTCCCGGGCCAGACTTTTCCCGCGAATTTGCGCGTGGCTTGAGAACGTGGCGTGAAGTTCGCGGCGGATTTCCGAGAGCGCGACCGGGGGCGTTTGGGCCAGGTCGAGTGCTTTTCGTATAAATTCGGCGGTATCGCGCGCGATCCATTCATTTTGATCGGTGGCGATAAGCTGCGCCGCTGCACGGCGTCCCCGGAGTGATTGCCCCATCAAGGTAATGACTGGAACTCCCATCCATAGCGCGTCCCCGGTGGTGGCATCCCCGCAGAACGGGAACGTGTCCAGCACGGCATCGAAGCGGTGAAAGGGCGACAGGTCACCCCGTGTATCCGCTTCCAGTTGCAAGCGGTCCTTTGGAATGCCGGCATCGAGACAACGACGGGCGAAGTCGCTGCGCGTCTGCGGACAGCGCAGGGCGTCCCGTATGAGTAGCAGGCGGGCCTGCGGGGCTTGGTCTAGGATACGCGCGTAGGTGGCGAGGACCTCGGTGTTATATTTGGCGAGGTGGTGAAGGCCACCAAATGTGAAAAAGCCGTTGCGTGCGGCAGGTGCTTCAAGACCGGGCCGGACTGAATCGAACGGAGGCGTATAACTGTGATAACCTTGCAGAAGATGGATGGTTGTCTCGCTGCTGCATGCGGCAAGCCACTCCGGCTCGGAAACCGGGTCGGTAATGCGGTAATCCATCGTGCGAAGCCCGGTGGTCGTCGCATTACTGTACAAATGGAGTTGGACCGGAGCGCAGCGCTGAGCGAAGAGCGAAAGCCGTCCGGAATTGGCGTGCTCGTTCATGTCCACGAGTACATCGATGTCGCGCGCACGTATGGCAGCCCGGGCCTGGTCATCCGTGAGCGTGGTAATTGGGATCCACTCATGGCTAAAAGATTTCAGCTTTTCCGATACCGCGTCTTCGTTGCTGGTGGCTGAAAAAAAATAGAGTTCGAGCGCTGAGCGGTCGACGTGCGGCAGCCATCCCAAAAGATGCTGGCTGCTGTTGTGCCGCTGAAAGCGGGTGTTGACCAATCCGATCCGCAGTTTGCCTTGAGGGTGCGGGCGGGGGTGGATCGAGGCTTCGACACTTTTTACTCCGGCGTTCGCCTCCCACGCGGCGGCGGCATCATAAAGTTCTCGCGCATCTGCCTCTGACGAATAAAGCAAACAGCGGATGCGGAGAGACTGGTAGGCGGGCACCGCCCGCAGCGTGCGGGGTGTTGCGTCCAGTAGCTGCAAGGCTTCGGGGAGCTTCCCCTGTTCCAGCAGGAGGTTGGCGCGGGAGAGCCACCATTGGCAACAGTCCCGCGTCGATTGTGGAAGCATCTCGAGTGTGTTCGTGCCACGTTCGAGTTGCCCCGTGCTGGCCAAGAGTAAATCCAGGGTCGCGATAGCCGCCGTCGGATCTCCCCTCAGATCGACTGCATGGATGAGTGCCGTGGCCGCGGCGTCGACTTCCTGTGCGTGGGCCAGGGCAACTGCCATGCGGACAAAGGAGTGCGGCTCAGTGGGGTCGGTCTCTACCGCCGCCGCGA
>PXBU01000213.1 GCA_003566795.1 Puniceicoccaceae bacterium
AATGGTGGAGGTGGCGGGAGTCGAACCCGCGTCCCCTGTGCTTTCATACGTGGCATCTACATGCTTAGTTTTGAGTTTATTGTCGTCGCTGAATCGCCTCAAAACGGGCTAGTCAGTTTCCAGACCTTCTAAAATACGGCCGAAACCCGAAGGTCCGTGTTTCAGCTATGCCTGCTAGTCGTCGCTTCTAGTCCGTAGCAGGTGTCCGGGTAGAAACGTGGGGCCAATTTAGGCCGCCATTGCGAATTGTTCTTCGCCAATTAATTTTTGTAATGGATTGATACGGAGCCTCCATCATCTCCGACATGCAGCCTCGCACTACAACACAAGGTCGAATCCGTGACACCCCCGAAAGAACGTCGAACGTTGAACGTCGAACGTTGAATGATTCATGCTCGCAGATTGCGAGGACGATGAACCTTTCGTTGAAATTTACGGAAAGAACTTGTCCGTTGTGACGGAGGTTCTTTCAAAGAACACCGGTAATGTCGCACAGGTCGGCATCACAATCAAGCCAAATCGGACGCTTTAACCGCCTCCGCTGATTGCCTAGTATCCCATCAAAGGAGTTTTTTCATGCCTTCGACTTTCGAAACTTGTAGCCGTTCCGAGGCGCAGCCGACAAGACCGGACCGGCCACTGCCGGGACCGGACCACGCCTTCGCGTTTGGTTGTTGCGCACTTTCCGGCCAGTTCGACCAAAGCCAAAGGGCTTCGGCTACATGGGTAAAATTATTTGATCCTCCCTAGGGCCGATACCTGAACAGGTAAATGAGGCCGCTCCCATTGAAAGCCACCCTGAGATTACCGGTGGTGATGTTGCCGTCGTCCAAAATGCTATCAAGGCGGACTGCTTGCTCTGGGGTGAATCCCAGATTGTAGAGATAGACATAGGTGAAGTTCTGGTCATTAAAGTAAAACCAGCTGTGCGTACCGTTTTTCCAAACTGTGGGCAGATATTCCGCGACATCACTCGGCATCGTGGTATAGGTCATGTACTCTGGGTAGGAACCGGACGCGGTGCTATAAAATTCGACGGCTTCAGTAAAGATACGAAGGTCATTCGCCATCGCCGTTGCAGCGGTTCGCTCAGTCGCCATGCGGATTCCAGGCATACCCAGGAGCGCAAGAATACCAATAGTGGTAACGACCACCATAAGTTCGATGAGGGAAAAACCTGATTTAAAATGTGCTTTCATAGCGAGACGCCAGCGGGATTATATGCCCGACCATCTTGAGCTTGTCAATCTCGGTCAAAAGATCGTCTTAGGGGTAAAATCTTCAGCAATTGTATTTGCCTCGGACTTCAGGAGGGGGAATTCGGGCAAATTGGCTCTTAAAGGTTTATGAAATTCTGGAAGTAGGCTTTCTGGGTATCTGCGCAGTAAATTGCCACGGCTCTGCCTTCCCCGCTGGCAATCATTCCATTCTCAACGGTAATACTGATCTGATCCTGCCAATTCTGGAATTGTTCCAGACGGATTGAACCGTCCGGGGTCATGGGTTCGCCGGATGCGCCTTCCGGGGTGGGAAGGTAGGCTTTGTAGCGACTGAGGGTCTCGGGTGCGGTTATCCTTTGGATCGTCATACCGCTTTGGCCGGCCCAGATTCTGAAGTCGTCGGCGTTGATCTGGAACTCATAGACCTGAACTTGTTTGGACCGGTAAAAGGAAATATCGGTCGCGTAGTTTGGTAGCCAGCTAACTTTGGGCACGTTCTCACCAAAATCCGCTCCGCTGCTGGCATAAAAGTAAACGGCGAGCGGAAGTAGTAGAATCAAGACGACAAAGGCGTAGAGGGCGCGAACATCGCGGCGGGTCTTCGGCTTGAAGGACTCAAGTGCATCTTCGTAAAAGCGCAGGGTGATGTTGGCCCTGGCTTTTTCGGCACCTTCAGCATCGACCAGGCTTTGGTAGGAAGCCAGGCGCCAGCGTTTTTGGAGTTTGGCATAGAGTTCGAGTGCCTCTTGCTCGAATTGCTTTTCCTCGGCATAGGTCGTGTCGATGCGAAGCACACTGACATAGCCTTCTTGTGTCACCCAGTTCCAGGCCTCGCCTTCATTCTTAAAGTAGCCGCCGAGCTGGAAGCGGTCCATATTCCACCGTCGGTGTCCGGCGTAGACCACCTTTACATCCTCATCAAATGGCCCGTTATAGAAATCGAGCCTGACATGGTCGTCTGACAGGCCCGCTTCTTTTTGATAGGCGGATTGTTTTTCCTTGGAAGTAAACGCTCCCAATGCGTGGAGCGAGCCATCGTCCTCTACGCGGATAAGGATATGTAGGTAAGGTAGCATTTGTCAGGCGAACCCGGCGAACTTTGGGAATGGTCAAGCTTGTTAGAGCTTAATGATCTGTGTCGTGTGTAAAGCTATTACTGGATCTTATTGCCTACTTGCAAAAAAAGCCCGGCAAGCAGCCGGGCTTTAGGTGGCAAGTGTGTTGACTACAGCAGATTCTGGACCGCTTGCCGCTCTTCTTCGAGCTCCTTGACCGAGGCATCGAATTTTTGGCGGCTGTAGTCATTCAGTTCGACGTTCTGGACGATCTCGATCTTCGAGCCGTCGCTGCGGCAGGGGAATGAGATGATCAAGCCTTCCGGGGTGCCGTAGCTTCCGTCGGAGCAGAGGCACATGCTAAAGCTGTCGCCTGCCGGGGTCGGGGTGGCCAGCCTGCGGACGGATTCCACCACGCCATTGGCGGCCGAGGCGGCCGAGGACGAGCCGCGGGCGGCAATGATGGCGGCACCCCGTTTTTGCACGATGGGGATGAACTCTTCTTTAAGCCAGGCTTCGTCGCCGATGACCTCAGCGGCGGATTTACCCGCGATTTGTGCCGAGTAGAAGTCGGGGTATTGGGTCGCCGAGTGGTTGCCCCAGATAGTCATGTTGGTGACTTCGGTGACGTCCACGCCGGCCTTTTGGGCCAATTGGGTCTTGGCGCGGGTCTCGTCGAGCATGGTCATCGCGAACCAGCGGTCATTGGGGACGCCGGAGGCGTTGTTCATGGCGATGAGGCAATTGGTGTTGCACGGATTGCCCACGACCAGCACGCGCACATCATCGGCTGCATTCTTGGCGATGGCCTCGCCCTGACTGGTGAAGATCTTACCATTGATGTTCAGCAGGTCCTTGCGCTCCATTCCCGCCTTGCGCGGCACCGAGCCTACCAGCAGCGCCCAGTTGACGTCCTTGAAGCCCTCGTCGAGGACGGTCGTGGCGACGACGTCCTTGAGCAGCGGGAAGGCGCAGTCATCAAGCTCCATGCAAACACCCTTGAGGGCATCCAGCGCGGGCGGGATTTCGATTAAGTTAAGCGCAACCGGCTGGTTGGGGCCGAACATGGCTCCGGATGCAATGCGGAAGAGAAGGGCGTAGCCGATTTGACCGGCTGCGCCGGTGACGGCGACACGGATGGGTTTTTTACTCATTATGATCTGATGGATTGTTTTCGTTGTTGATTATCGGAGGGATTAAACGCTTGTTATGCGAAGAGCGGGGCAAGGTCGCGGTGGGCTTGCAGCAGCATGGCCTCCGTGGTGGCCCAGTCGATGCAGCCGTCGGTAATGGAGACGCCATATTTAAGTTGATCGACTGGCTGCGGGAAGGACTGGTTGCCATGCTCCAAATTACTTTCGACCATTGCGCCGATGACACAGCGATCCGCCAGGCTTTGGCGGACTACTTCCGCGAAGACTTCAGGTTGTCGGGACGGATCTTTGCCACTGTTGGCGTGACTGCAGTCAGTCATGATGGCAGGAATTAGGTCCGCTTTGTTCAAAGCCTCGCGCGCTACCGCGACATCGTCGGCCCCGTAATTCGGGCCATGTGATCCACCCCGCAAAACAATATGGCAATTGGGGTTGCCCTTGGTCGTGAGGGCATTGGCGCGACCTTCATTATCGATCCCCAGGAAAGTCTGCGTTTGACTGGCGGCCTTGATCGCATTGATGGCGACATCAAGGCCGCCGTCGGTGCCATTCTTGAAACCGAGCGGCATCGAGAGGCCGGAGGCCATTTGCCGATGCGTCTGGCTCTCCGTGGTCCGGGCTCCGATCGCCGACCAGCAGACCAGGTCGGCAATGTATTGTGGCGTAATCGGATCGAGGAGCTCGGTCGCCGTCGGCACTTCGTGTTCGATGACCTCGCGCAGGAAACGGCGTGCGATCCGTAGACCTTCAGGGATGTCGCTGGTGCCGTCGAGCTTCGGATCCATGATCAGTCCTTTCCAGCCGACGGTTGTGCGTGGCTTTTCGAAATAAACGCGCATTACCAGTAGCATGCGGTCTTTTACTTTCTTCGATAGCTCGGCCAGCTTTTCAGCATACTCGCGGCCCGCTGCCAGATCGTGGATGGAGCAGGGCCCCACCACCACCAGTAGGCGCCGGTCGTCGCCGAAAATGATGCGATGGATCGCTTCGCGGCTTTCAGCGACAAATTTCTCTGCTGCCTCCGTTCTCTCGATCTCCTTGCAGAGGTCCACCGGTGATGGGAGTAGCGTTTTTGAAGTAATGTTTATGTCCGTGACTTTTTTCACTAGGTGTCGAGGATTAGCGGTGCGTCCGCGCAGGAACAAGTCCCAATTCTATGAAAACAGCTTCCCGGTTGCAAGTTTTCCGGCTCATGCCATATCCTTGCGGGAGTTATGATCCATATTTATCCCTATCACATGTCGGCCCACCTGCGGGTGACTGGCGAGGATGCCGCTGATTTCCTGCAAAGTCAGTTCAGTAATGACTTGCGCCCGTTCGAGTTGAAACAGGTCACCTACGGACTCTGGCTCGACCTTAAAGGTAAAGTCGTCGCCGATAGCTGGGTGCTTTGCGAGGGCCCCGAGGCCTTCCGCATTTTCAGTGAGCACTGCGCTTCGAGCGTGATTGCGGAAAAACTGGAGCATCACATCATCGCTGACGATGTTGATATCCGGATGCTGTCGGCCGCCCCGGCGCTGGCTATTATCGGAGACGAGGGGTTGGGGTTGGTGAATAATTATGCAGGAGCCACTATTTTACCGGGACGTCGCTCCGCCGCCCGGTCATGGGAGTGCGTGTTTGAGACAGCTGCGGCTCGCGATCAATTTTTGCAAGAGCATGCAGCTAGTATTGTATCTGAAAATAAAATACAGCACCTGCGCTTGCAGGCTGGGGTGCCCTTGGTTCCCGCGGAGATAGGCCCGGGCGAGCTGCCGGGGGAGGGCGGCCTCGATGGGGACGCCGTGGCCTTTGACAAGGGATGTTTTCTTGGTCAGGAAGTGGTCGCCAGGATGCATAACGTGGGCCGACCAACGCGCGGGCTTTACCTGGTGCGCGGGGAAGGCCCGCCGCTGGAATGTCCACAAAGCATATTTTCCGATCAAGCGAAGAAAGTCGGTGAATTACGCACTGCCTATGCGGATGGCAGTGATTGGCGGGGCGTGGCATTACTGAAACTGCGCTACGCCAATGCTGTGCTCCAACTGGAAGCTGGAGCGATTCAATTGGAGTCACCATTTGGAAAAGCCTTGGAGGCGTGCGATGAGTGAGCCA
>PXBU01000204.1 GCA_003566795.1 Puniceicoccaceae bacterium
AGGGTGCGAGAGCTTGTGGCTCAGAGCGTGTTGCTGTACGATAGGATGGTAGAGAGTGGTGTGGCACCTGAGCAAGCTCGGATCCATTTACCACAAGGGATGATGACGTCTTGGATTTGGGGTATGGACCTCCATAATCTTTTACACTTCCTGATGTTGCGAACCGATGAACACGCTCAAAAGGAGATACGAGTGTTCGCTGAGGTTATGTTGACATCTCTGAGGAACACAGGTCAGGTTAAGTCAACGCTGGAAGCCTTCGACGAGCTTCGAGCTCGGGAAGCATTCTCACGGAACCTGTCGAATAAGAAGACCTACAAAAAGAACCCAGAAGAGGTGTTGAGAAGGTTGTGGGATGCCACAGAAGAATTGTGAGGTGATTATTATGAAGAGGAGAAAAATAAATGCCGAATGAACAAAGAGCTCTGGCCACAATTGAAACCATACTAGGGGTCGAGCCTATACCGGATGCAGATAAAATAGAGAGGGCACGTATACGTGGGTGGTCTGTGGTTACACGTAAAGGGGAGTTCAAGCCGGGCGACCTCTGTGTGTTCTTTGAGATAGACTCAGTGCTGCCTGAACACGAACGATACGCCTTCCTCAAAGATGCATGGAAGGATAGTCTCAAAGGTTATCGACTACGTACCAAGAAGATGAGAGGACAGATTTCACAGGGGCTCGCCATACCCATCTCTAAGTTCGAAGAGGAAGAGGTGGTGAATGCAGCGCTGAAGGATGTAGGGAAAGATGTCACTCAAGCGCTGGGAGTCACTCTGTATGTGCCGCCTGTTGCTGCATCGATGAACGCAGCTCAGAAAGGCGCCTTTCCTCATTTCATTCCCAAGACTGATGAAGAGCGTGTCCAGAATGTAAACACTAAGCATTTTCTATCGGTGCTCAAAGAAGCATACGATTATGATGGTGCGGCCTACATCAATCAAGCCAAAGGTGTAGACATGCTGGATGTACTTATCGATGAAGGTAAGGACCTGGTCAAAGGAGGACCTGATAGCGAGGACCCCATGACTCCAGGGGCTGTGTACTATGTATCGGAGAAGCTTGATGGTACCAGTATTACTCTGTATGTGCGTGAGGGCGAGTGGGGATTTTGCTCCCGCAACTACGAACTCAAGTATGATGAAGAAGCAACTGATGTATACAACCGAGTCGTAAGAGACAAAGAGCTCGCTACAAAGCTTGTAGAGACCTCAAGAACTATCCAAAACAACGCGTACCCACTCCCAACCAACTTCGCTATACAGGGAGAAATCGTGGGGCTGGGTGTTCAGGGCAACCCTTATAAACTTGAGAAATTGGAATTATTCGTATTCTCCATTTTCGACATCGATGCTCAGGAATACATTGCCGTGGATTCTATGATACAGCTGTCGAGTCTCTTGAGCCTTCTGACCTGTCCTTTCCGATCAGTCACCCCCACCCCCTTTGTAACTCACAGCCTGTATGGAGACAGAGACAACTTCCAGCATGCATTCGACAATCCGTTGGAGGAGGAGGGGTTCCTGCAGAAGGCAGCTCTTCGGTCGATGTCATCGCATCAGAGTGCCTTGAACTACTCAGCCATACCTGAAGGAGAAGTATACCGGCCCTTCTGGAGCATTCCACGTGCTTTCAAGGAATTGCTGTCGTTCAAGGTCATCAACAACAGGTACCTTCTGAAAGAAAAGTAAAATATATTATTGGCAGAAGAGAAGCCCCTCATAGAAGGGGCTCTTTGTATATTATAAGGGAAGAGGAGAGAACAATGACACACACATTTCGATACGGACTGACCACAGTGAAAATGGGAATCGATTCAACAACAGATGAAACAGTTTTTCGCGTAAAGCACGCTGGTAACATGAGAGACAGGTTTTCCGACGTTATCGAGAATGTTCGTAAGATGTTTGATTACGATGAATCAGTTGAATTTGAGATTCGCAATGCAACAGGAAGTCCTGGTTACATGTACAAAGCTGACTTCTATTTCGCAAAGGGGTAATATATTGGTAAAAGTTTTTACAACTAATTATCAACCTTTTGAGCCCCTATATTAGGGGCTTTTTGTATATTATACACATGAGCAAGGTAAACATAGGCGATAAGGTTTGTTTCATTAGACGACCCCGTGAGAGGGGAATGGTTGTGACTCGGCCGCATGTCGTTCACAATTATGACGACACAGGTTATCTGTATGACATCCATCATGAGGCTGGGTTGATGAAGAGAGACTCGGATGGACGGCTGGTTCCTTTTGAATACGAAGAGGTTATGTTTGTTCCTTATGGAGAAGAAGTGTAATGCAGTATACTGCTAAGATTAAGTTTGTATTCCCCATCGGACTTCCTGCGAGTGGGAAGTCCTCGTGGGTGAGAGAGGAAATGGGGCCGAAGGATTTCTGTCTCAGCTATGATGTGTACAGAGAGTGGCCTCAGTATAAACTCGAGGAAGGTGCATCTCCCAAGGACATCGAGAAGAGAGAAGCTGCGGTGAAGAAGCAGCTAAGAGATGACATTCAGGAAATCTTTACTGAAGCTGTTGACGAGATTGAAGCTTGTGAGAGAGCAAACGTTGAACACACTTGGAATGAACGCCGTGTGTTCATCGATAACACCAACCTCAGCTCCAAGGCCCTAAACCGCATTCTCGAATACCTGAAGACATGCGCCTATCGTACCGCAGGGCGCGTGGGGTTTACAACTGAGGTCAATGATAGCTTTCTCAGTGTACCAGTTGAAGAGTGTGTTATAAGGGATGCAGCTCGCGAGAGAAGTGTAGGACCAAGCGTCATCTATCACATGTATAAAACCCACGTTCGCCGAATAGAGAAAGCCGCGGACCATCGTACTAGGCTAGCATACAATGAGAAGCTGGCTTCTCACCCCATCACCATTAAAGATGATACCTATGTAATCATCGTGGACCTCGATGGTACTCTTGCTCTTATGACAGACAGAGGCCCTTATGAGGGCGGTGTGAAGTATCTGAGGGATGCTGTAAACTGGCCTGTGTACTACATGCTTGAGGCTCTTACAAAAGAGAACCTGAGAGTGAATGGACGGCGTATAGAGATTATGTTCCTGAGCGGAAGAGAGGGTACCGCATACAATGTAGCTTTTACCTCCGAGTGGCTAAAGGATAATGTTATCATCCCTCTGGGTCTTCACAACCCTAGTAACGTATTCGTACCCAAGTGGTCTCTGTACCTTCGACATGAGGGTGACCATAGGTCTGATGACATTGTCAAGGAAGAGCTCTTTCGCGGAAGTCACATCGGGCTCAAGGATGATTGTAAGGTGCTGGCTGTATTCGATGACAGAGACCGCGTGGTGAAGATGTGGAGAGAGAAGATGGGTTTTCCTGTTTTCCAGGTAGCTCCCGGAGATTTCTAAAAGGACTAATTGAAGTTATGGGTAAAGTATTTGTATGTGGTGATGTTCATGGGGACTTGGACATCGCCAAACTTAATAAGTTTGCACGGGGAGATGGAGCCTCTCTCACTAAAGAAGATTTCGTTGTGGTTGCGGGAGACATGGGGATAGTATGGTCTACTGACCAAAACTCAGTCCGAGAGCTGATACTGCGAGATAGGTATGAGGAATACCCTTGGACCACTTTGTTCATCGATGGTAATCACGAAAACTTCCATAGACTCCGTTCCGAGTTCTACCCGAGGTATGAGAGCCGAGTGGAGGGGGTTGTCACACCTATAACAGAGCATGTATGGCATCTACACAGAGGCTGCCTCTACAACCTGCACGGACATAAGGTTTTCTGTTTCGGTGGGGGTGTTTCCATCGATGCTGATAGGCGTACACAGGGTGTCAGCTACTGGCCTGAGGAAATTCCCTCCCACATGGAAATGAAGAGAGGTATGGATGCTTTACGACAACAGGGTGAGGATGTAGATTACGTGATTACCCATTGTCCACCTCAATCTGTCATGACCCAAGTTTTTGCAACCCTGAAGTTGCATGGCGGTAGTGAGCATCCACGCAGCCTGCTGGAGAAACCCTTTAGGGAGTATCTGGATGAGGTAATTCGGATGACACCTAGTCGTAAGGGGTGGTTCTTCGGTCACATGCACATAGACCAAGACTATCAGGTGGACTTCGATGTATTCTCAGGGCTGTATAACCAACAGCCCGTTCAGCTTCTCTAGAACCCCACCTCATCTAATAGCCCAGCCTCTTCTGAGGTTATCCCTAATTCAGCATTCAGGTTCTCATCGCGGGTAGGTAACACTTCCCCATGAGAGCCGTTGAATCTATACGCTAGCTGCATACCTACATCACCTTGGTTCTGTTTGAGGACCTGCACATACATTATGTCTTCCATGTTACGTGTCTCCTCGAGGTCAGGCAAGTAGCGAGTGGCATAGTAATAGGGTCTCCAGATACTCAGAACAACACGAGAACGTTCACCAATGGCAGCACCATTCTTTATGTTATTCAGAGAGGGCCTTGTTCGTTGCAGGTCTTGGAATGTTTCAATAGGTACGTTATCCGCATCTCTATTATACTGGACTGTATTGATGAAGCAAACATTCTGAAGCTTGGCAATGGCGTTTTGGACGTTAGCCGCCACCTCGTAGTTCCCCGCCATCGAATACCCTTTGTTCGACCCCGATGTATAGTCCTTGAGCATGGTCACAAGGTCGATACCCACCACTACTCGCTGATTCAATGGTATCTGATACTTGCTTCGGAACTCACCTATAATAGCATTGACATCAGCTAATGAGAGTGAGGGGTCCTCCACTATCTCGAAGCGAAGGTCTTTGCCGTTGAGATAATCTGTATCCTCTTTCAGTTTACGTCTAAGGTTGACAATCTTATCGGCCTCATACCAATCAGAGATAGGAGTGCGAGTACGGAGAGCGGACAATCGGTCTAGAGTAGAAATCATGTCCATCTCCAGAGTAATGTAGATGGCTGGGATGTCCAACTCTATAAAACCATTCATGAGGTTGAGTATGTAGAGCGACTTACCACTACCTGTGGCACCAGCCAGTGTAATCATCTGACCACCTGCGGTTCTCCTAACGAGGGCCCTGTCTAGCAGCATGTCTCCGCTATTGGGAAGGTTGCCTCTCTCTCTTTCGGCTAAGTCCTCTTCATACCTTTCATACCCTTTTTTGAGGGTGATGAGAGGGGACCCACTCCGGTTGAGAGCTTCCGTTTGGGCGGCAACCAGATACTTACCCACCTCATCAAAGAACTGCTCATCAGGTACCGATGGTTCTGTTATACGAGAGACTGCCTTCTCCAGCTCCTTATGTATACGTGCTCTGACCTCGCTGCTCTCCAAGTCTTTGAGCAAGAGCTTGTGGTCAACCTCCACAAAGGTTTCCTGCTCACCTGTGAACAGCAGGTCTTTTACGGATGGTAACGTGAGCTTGGAATCTTTCTTATTGACTACCTGAGCTATACTGCTTGGGCTAAGTGATTGGCCTTCCCCAACCAATTCGTGTATGCTTTCATACAAAAGCCGAGCTGTTTTATGAATGAAC
>PXBU01000157.1 GCA_003566795.1 Puniceicoccaceae bacterium
AAGGTCTCCGGAACATCCCCCGTGCGGATTTCCGGGCCTTTGACATCCATCAAAATGGCGATTTGCCGACCAGTCTGCTCGCAGACGCTGCGCACTCGGCGGATGATCTTGCGCGACCAGGCGTGGTCGGCGTGCGCCATGTTGATCCGGCAGATATCGACACCGGCGTAAATAAGCTTTTTCAGCATGGCCTCGTCTTCTGTCGCTGGGCCGATGGTGAAAATAATTTTGGTTTTTTGGTAAAGGCGTTCCATCACTATGGGGGTTAAACTGCTTGCATAAGTAAAGCAGGGGAGGTGCCGATATCCGGATCGACGACTTCTATGGACAGGTTCCCGCCCAATCCCGCAAACTTTTCCTGCACCAGCGCGACATTGTTACAATCTTTACTCAGGTGGCAGAGATAGACTTTTTGCAGACGGCTTTGGGGGAGAATTTCTGCGAGCATTTCAAAGGTTGCGGTGTTGGACAAGTGGCCATGCCGCCCGCGGATACGCTGTTTGATGGACCATGGGCGCCGCTCGTCCCGCTCCAGCAGGGCCTCATCGTAGTTGGCCTCGATGACCAGGGTCTCGACTTGGCGCAGGTGCTCACGCACATGGCCGGGCACGTAGCCGAGGTCGGTAATCCATGCCAGACTGCCGGGCGGGGTGAAGAGATCCCCCTCCTCGCCCCAGGAAAAAGTAAAGCCCACCGGATCGTAGGCATCGTGCGGTAGCCGGTAGGAGCGAACCCTGAGGTCGCGAAAGGAAAAGGCAGTGCCCGTTTGGAAGTGCTGCCAATTGACCCGTTTGCGGCAATATTTTGCCTGCACGGCATCGGCAGTGTCGCGATTGGCGTAGACGGGTAAGTCGGCCCGTTTGGCCAGCCCACGCAGGCCCTGGGCGTGGTCGCTGTGTTCGTGGGTAAGAAATACCGCATCGATGCTGTCGATGGACTCGCCGATAGCTTCCAGCATAGCGGCGATCCTGCGGGCGGAGAAACCGGCATCGACCAGCACCTTGGTATGCGCTGTTTGCAGCAGTGCGCAGTTTCCGCTACTGCTGGACCCGAGGATTCTGAAATTGACCGACATAGCAGACAGGCTGAGTCCCCATGCCCCATGCCTCAAGCTCGATTCAAGGTAAAATCATGTTTTGGGTGCCCTCAGGGCAGCTAAACGCACAAAGCCGTTCCAGTTGCAGTCGGGGAATAAATCGGTTGCGCGAGTCAAACTTCAGTTCGGCATCGCTATCGCGCTGCCGCTACGCTCCCCGCAGTGTTAGCTGGACCCGCTACTGGCGGGAAGGCGGCTTCGGGCTTGCGCATGCTCCCTTTATCTGTAGGCTTGGGATTTTGTAAGGCTATGATGCCCACCACGATTTTTAGATATGAACAGCGATTCCACATCCTCGTCGCATGACCAGCTGGACCAGTCCGGGACCAAGCCGAGCAAGTTTTATGACAAGAACTTCGTGCTGACGGATGCCTACCGTGCGGGCCTTCCGGACATGCAAAATGCCGATGCGCTGGAGATTTTCGGGGCGAATGTTCCGATTCTGAAAGTGGGCATTTCCAACTTCCGGTTGCCGCTGCGATACATTACGCCGAGTTCGGACACGCTCACGCTGGAGACCTCGGTGACGGGCACGGTCTCGCTGGAGGCTAACCAGAAGGGGATCAACATGTCGCGCATCATGCGGGTGTTTTATGATTTTGAGGACCGGATCTTCACGCCGGACCTGCTCCGGGAGATTTTACTGGAATACAAGACTCAAATCAAAGCCCGCCGGGCGCAGCTCCGACTCGAATTCGAATACCCGATTCTCAAGTCCAGCCTCCGCAGCGGCCTCTCCGGCTGGCAGTATTATCGCGCCAGTTTTGAGGGCAAGGTCGACGAGCTGAACCGCTTCC
Organism: Puniceicoccaceae bacterium; assembly: GCA_003566795.1. Classification (GTDB taxonomy): domain Bacteria; phylum Verrucomicrobiota; class Verrucomicrobiia; order Opitutales; family Coraliomargaritaceae; genus Coraliomargarita_B. The sequence continues at coordinate 1,894 of PXBU01000157.1, forward strand.
GCAAATACATCCACTTCGACTTCATCTACTCCTCCGCCTGCCCGTGCTCCTCGGAACTCTCCGAGCACGCGCGCGAGAGTCGCCAAGTGTATGGCATCCCCCATTCCCAGCGCAGCACCGCGCGGGTGAGTGTGGAAGTGGCGGGGGAGCAGCATCTCAGCATCGAGGAGCTACAGGCGATCTGCCTCGAGGCTTTGCAGACGGAGACACAAGTCATGGTCAAGCGGGAGGACGAGCAGGCCTTTGCCGAGATGAATGGTGCCTTCACCAAATTTGTCGAAGACGCGGCTCGCCTGCTCTACGAGCAACTCGACGCGGAACCAAAGATCGTGGACTTCCAGGTCGCCTGCGCCCACCTCGAATCACTGCACTCGCATGATGCCGTGGCGGTGATCAACAAGGGTGTGCCCAACGGGTTCACCGGGCAGTTTGACGACTTCAAAAGCCTGATTCGGTAGGGACTCCGCTCGCCGTTTCCCAACAGATTGCTTTTCTAAAAAAACTTAATCGCTACCGGACCGCTAGGGAATGGTGACCCGCGCCGTCCCGGAGGCGCTGGGGCGCATGCGGTCGCCGCCGTGCTCAATGGTGAGGTGTTCACCCGCCGTGAAGAGGACATCCACCGCGCCGGTTTTTTCCAGTGTTATGCTGTCCCCATCGGCCATCGGGCCACGATACAGCTCGGCGTCATCGGACTGTTGACGGACCAGCACGCGAACGTCACCGCTCGCGCGGAGCGTGATGGAGTCGCTGCTAATGGCAGGTTCCGAGGTTTCCGCCGCAGCTGGCTCCGGCTGTTCCATCGCGGTATCGCTGCCGCCACTGCCTAAAATCGCCCAGATGAGGCCAAAAATCACGAACACCAAAGCCAGCGTGCCGACGAAGATGAGGCCGATCTTGAGGTAAAATGTCTTATCGCTTTCGTCCTCCCGCTCACGGAACTCCTCGGTTTCGGGTTCTGCTTCGGGAATATTGGGCTTGGGAAAAATCCGGCCCAGCGAGTCGGGGTTCTCTTCCGGTTCTGGGGCTTCGGGCTTTTCCGGTTTCTTGAGTTCCATCGCCCCGAACCACTCGCTGCCGGCTTTTTTCCCGAGCCGGGAGCTGCTGAGCAGTTGTGCGTTGTAGTCGGTTAGGATTTTTTCGACGTCCAGCTTTAAGTAGCGGGCATAGTTCTTAAGAAAGCCGCGTTTATAAATTTCCGGCAGGTCGAAATCGAAGTGGTTTTGCTCAATACTCGATAAAAAATCACTGCGGATCTTCGTCGCCTCAGCGGCCTCGCGTAAAGAGATGCCTTTACGCTTGCGTGCTTCTTCCAGTCGTTCCCCGATAGTTTGCATGAATATCTTTCTTTATTGAGTGCCGTCTGGGGAATCGCAAGCACGAATCGTCATCACTTGCGCTGGATCCGTAAATCAGCCCACTCGCCGTCGACGCGCGAGTCAATTGCCAGCGGCCCAAGTTCCAGCGCGGTGAAACGCGACTCGTAATGCTCGGCGACTTGATCAAGCTCCTTGGCCAGAATCCCGCTGAGCGCGAGCGTGCCGTGCGGCGCAACCGCCTGGATCAAGTAGTCGGCCTGGGGAATCAGGACATCGGTCTGAATGTTGGCCAGGATCAGGTCGGCCTGTCGGCCTTTCAGCCCCAACTCCAGATCCGCTACGGCAAAATCAATCGGTGTCGTGATATGTGAATTCTGCCCGGTATTTTCCCGGCAGACCCGGATGGCTTCGGGATCGAAGTCAAAGGCATAGATATTTTTAAATCCCAGCACGGCGGCCGAGAGCGCGAGCACCCCAGAGCCGCAACCAGCGTCGATCACATCCATGCTGGCGAATTGATCAGCGTGGGCCTCGCGATAGTCGAGTAAGCGACGGGCGCACAGGCGCGTCGTTTCGTGGGCACCGGTGCCGAAGGCCATGCCCGCATCCAGATAGACCACTGCGGCCTGCTCTGGCAGGCTCGATTGCCCGCGCTCCCACAAAGGGATCCAGTGCAGCTGGCGGTCGCTCCAGGGCTTGACGAACTCCTTGTAGGCATTCTGCCAGTCCGCGTCGTGGATCGTGCTGAGGGCAAAGTCCTGCGGCAGCTCTGGAAATTCCCGCCGCAGCACGGCGAGCTCGGCATCCGCCGCCATCTCATCCGGGAAAAAGCCAAAGACTTCGAAGGGGTCCTCGCGCTCGCGCTGCATCACGCCCCAATGGGCAGACTCGATTTCAAAGAAATAACTTTCCAGTCGATCCGCCAGCTCAGCGGAGATGGTGGCGCGCAGTTCGATTTGTTGGCTCATATTGGGGATTCTCGGTTTCTGAATGGAGATTTGATTGTGGGTATCTATTTGCAAATGGAATCGCCAAGCTTATTATTCGTAAAATGATACATGCATACGCCGCACAGGAACCCGGAGAAAAGCTCGAACCGTTTGAATACGACCCCGGCCCGCTCGGGGCGAAAGAGATCGAAATCGACGTGGACTACTGCGGTCTGTGTCACAGCGATGTCAGCATGTGGCGCAACGACTGGGGGTTGAGTCGCTATCCCTTCGTCCCGGGCCACGAAGTCGTGGGCCGGGTAGCTGCTGTCGGCGATGTGGTCACGCATCTATCGCCCGGGCAGGTGGTGGGTCTGGGCTGGCAGTCCGGTTACTGTGAGACCTGCCCCTGTTGTTTATCCGGCGACCATAATCTGTGTAGCCAGGCTGATCAGACGATCGTGGGGCGGCATGGAGGCTTCGCGGATAAGGTGCGTGCCGAAGCGGCCAGCGTGGTGCCTTTGCCTGAGGGAGTCGATCCCGCTACCGCCGGACCGCTCTTTTGTGGGGGTATCACGGTTTTTAATCCCTTGATGCAATACGATATCAGTCCCACCGCCAAGGTAGCGGTGATCGGCATAGGTGGGCTGGGGCACTTGGCCTTGGCTTTCCTGAATGCCTGGGGCTGTGAGGTGACGGCCTTTACCTCAAGTGAGAGTAAGCGCACTGAAGCGCTCAAGCTGGGGGCGCATCAGACACTCAACTCCCGCGATGCAGACGAACTGGAGGCGGCCGCCGGGAGCTTCGACCTGATCTTATCGACGGTGAATGTGAAACTGGATTGGGAGGCCTACATGAACACACTCAAGCCGAAGGGGCGTCTGCACTTTGTCGGGGCGACGCTGGAGCCGATTGAGCTCGGGGTCTTTTCATTGATTGCGGGTCAACGGCAGGTCTCCGGTTCGCCGGTGGGGAGTCCCGCGACCATTGCCCGGATGCTGGACTTCGCCGCTCGGCATAAGATCCAACCCGTGGTCGAGCATTTCAAATTTGATCAGGTGAACGAGGCCATTGCGCACCTGGAAAGCGGGCAGGCTCGCTACCGGGTGGTGTTCCGGCATTAGCGTTGCGGATCTGAACAATCGGGCCGTCTTTCATGCCCAGGCGCTACCCGAAAACCCGCGCCCGCATGCCCTGAATCGTCGCCAGACCCTGCCAATCGGCCCCGCGCATCAGAGACACCTTCGGCGGATACTTGCGCCCTTTCTCCCGCTGCCAGGATTCCAAAAAGCCGCGCACGAATTCCTGGCTACCCAGAATCGCCCCATCGGTAAAGTAACGCACCCGGCAACGCAGCACCGTCGCCCGCGG
>PXBU01000077.1 GCA_003566795.1 Puniceicoccaceae bacterium
ACTGCCGAATCGGGATCGAAATCGGGATCGGGATCGAATCGGGATCGAAATCGGGATCGAAATCGGGATCGGGATCGAAATCGAAATTCCCGTAGGGGTGGTGCTCGCGCCACCCGTGCGCGTTCGGGGGCGTTTGGAATTTTCTGGCATCTCCCGAGCGCTCGCGGGCTTCCCATAGGAAAGCCCCTACGATTGCGGCGGGCTTCCCCAGGAAAGCCCCTACGGAGTCTAAATTTACGAGGCCAGCAGTGTTTCCGGTTCGTCCTGCTCGATACGCAAGTTTTCGATGATGAACTCCTGCCGCTCGGGGGTGTTTTTGCCCATGTAGAACGCGAGCAAGTCCTTGGTGGTCATCCCTTTCGGAATGATGACGGGATCGAGACGGATATTTTTGCCGATGAAGTGTTGGAATTCGTCCGGTGAGATTTCACCGAGCCCCTTGAAGCGGGTGATTTCCGGCTTCGGGCCGAGTGCCTGAATTGCGCCGCGCCGCTCCTCTTCGCTGTAGCAGTAGCGGGTCTCTTTCTTGTTGCGCACGCGGAAGAGGGGAGTCTGCAGGATATGCAGGTGGCCCTGTTTGATGAGTTCGGGGAAGAATTGCAGGAAGAAGGTGATCAGCAGCAGGCGGATGTGCATACCGTCGACATCGGCATCGGTCGCGATCACGATGTTATTGTAGCGGAGATCATCCAGCCCGTTCTCGATATTGAGCGCATCCTGCAGCAGGTTGAACTCCTCGTTTTCGTAAACCACTTTTTTGGTCAGTCCGTAGGAGTTGAGCGGCTTGCCCTTGAGCGAGAAGACGGCCTGCGAGTTGACGTCGCGCGCCTTGGTGATGGAGCCGGAGGCGGAATCGCCCTCGGTGATAAAGAGGGTGGAGTCGAGGCGTCCGGTTTTCTTGGTGTCGAGGTGGATGCGGCAGTCGCGCAGCTTCTTATTGTGCACCTTGGCCTTGCGCGCCCGCTCGCGTGCCAGCTTCTGGATGCCTTTCAGTTCTTTGCGGTTGCGCTCGGACTCCTGGATTTTTTTGCCGAGGATTTCGGCCGTCTCCGGGTTGCGGTGCAGGTAGTTGTCGAGTGCCTGCTTCATGAAGTTGCTCATGAAGGTGCGCACGGTGGGGCCTTTGGGGCCCATATCCTGTGAGCCGAGTTTGGTCTTGGTCTGCGACTCGAAGACTGGCTCCTCGACCTTAACGCTGACAGCAGCGCAAATAGAGGTGCGGATATCGACCGCATCGAAGTCTTTTTTATAGAAGTCTTTGATGGTTTTTGCGAGTGCCTCACGGAACGCAGCCAGGTGGGTGCCGCCCATGGTGGTGTGCTGGCCGTTGACGAAGGAGTAGTAGTCTTCACCGTAGGAATCGTTATGGGTGAAGGCTACCTCGATATCGGCATCCTTGATATGGATGATGGGGTAGATCGGCTCGCCATCGAGTTTGTTCTCCAGCAGGTCGTGGAGCCCCTTGTCAGATTTGAACTTCTTGCCGTTATAAACAATCGTCAGCCCGCTGTTGAGGTAGGCGTAGTTCCAGAGCATGTCCTCGACGAAGTCGTCGCGGTAGCGGCAGCTGCCGAAGATCTCGGGGTCGGGGTCGAAGCGGAGTGCCGTGCCGTTTTTAGCCTCTTTTTCCACGCGGTCTTTTTTATCCTCAGCGGTGACATTGCCCTGTGCGAAAGCTACGCAGCGGGTCTTGCCCTCGCGGTAGGCCTGAATCTCAAATTCGGAGGCGAGTGCGTTGACCGCCTTGATCCCGACCCCGTTCAAGCCGACAGATTTTTTGAAAGCCTCAGAGTCGTATTTAGCCCCGGTATTGATCCGCGAGGCACAGTCCTTGAGTTTGCCGAGGGGGATGCCGCGCCCGTAGTCACGCACCGCGACATGGGTGCCGTCGATGTTGACCTCAATGGTCTTACCATGGCCCATCACAAACTCGTCGATCGAATTATCGATCACCTCTTTAAGCAGAATGTAGATCCCGTCATCCGGCGAGGAGCCATCGCCGAGCTTGCCGATATACATACCGGGGCGCAGGCGGATGTGTTCTTTCCAGTCGAGGGATTTGATCGAGTCTTCGGTGTAGTCGGCGGACATTTGTTGAGTGGGAAGGTGGTAGGTTGAGCGTTGGGTGTTGGATGTTGGAGGTTTGGGCTTGGGCCTTGAATGTTCAATGCAATAAACTTGGCTCTTTTCTCAATTGGGGCAATTTGATTGTTTGTGGATAGGAAGCAGCAGGAAAGCCGTTCAAAAATCGAATCGGAGGCACGGGCACTGGGCTTTCACGCCATGGGCGTGACGGCGGTGCCGGTGGATTTGCGGCGGGACTACTATCAAAAATGGATCGACGCAGGGCAGCACGGAACGATGCGCTGGCTGGAGCGAAACAACGAGCGGCGGCTGCATCCTGAAGCACTGATCCCGGAGGCCCGTAGCATCATCGTGCTGGCGATGAACTATTATCAGCCTGATCCGGCGCGTCCCTATCGCATCGCGAAATATGCACTGGGCGACGACTATCATAACCGGATCTTGCGACGTCTCAAAAAGCTTTGCCGCATACTGCGGGACGACTTTGGTGGCACCCAGCGGCCCTATGTCGATACGGGGCCACTACTCGAAAAGCCGATCGCCGAGGCGGCTGGCATCGGCTGGCAGGGTAAGAGCACCATTTTGGTGGAGCCGAAGCGGGGCACATGGTCCTTCCTCGCCAATATCGTGACGACACTGGAGTTGCCGCCGGATTCGCCCGGTAAAGACCGCTGCGGCTCTTGCACACGTTGTATCGATATCTGCCCGACGCGGGCAATCACCGCGCCGTATCAGCTCGATGCCCGCAAGTGCATCTCTTATTTGACGATCGAGCACGACGGGTCGATCCCGCAGGAATACCGCGAGGCTATCGGTGACCGATTGTTTGGCTGCGACGAATGTTTGGATGTCTGCCCCTGGAATAAATGGGCCGTGCCAACAGAGGAAACGATGTTCGCCGCGCGCGAACTCCCCTCGCTGGTGGAGATGCTGACCTGGGACGAGCCGACTTTCCAGCAGCGGATGCAAGGCTCACCCATGCGGCGCCTGAAGCTGCATCGCTTCCGGCGCAATATCTGTGTGGTGCTGGGTAACATCGGTAACAGCCGGAAGGAGCTGGCGGCGCTGGAACAGATCGCCGCCGCTGAGGATGCCATGGTCGCCGAGCACGCGGAATGGGCGATCCAGCGCATCCGCGAGCGGATCGAGGTGGGCTAGAAGCCGGCACCATCAGCGCTCGCTTTGTGCCTGGCGCGCTTCGATCTCCTCTTTCAGCTTGGCGAGACGGCCCTCGGCATCACTACTGCGTGCTTTGGCTTGTGCGACCAGCTCTAGAGCTTGCTCGAATTCACCGCGCTGGGACTTGAGATTCGCCATGATGCGCAGGTCCAAAATGCTGGGCTGGTAGAACTCTTCCCGCTGGGGTGGTTGGATGTCGGTGCCCCAGATCTCAGCCATCAGTTCGTAGCTGGGGCGGTGTGTGTGGTAGAGCTCATAGTGGTTGAAGGGGTAATAGTAGTTGCCGATAAAGAAGGTCTCAGTCATCTCGGCAAAAAACTCTTTGTGGTCGGTGAGGCCGTAGTGGGGCATCTGCCGACCGCCCAATGTGGCGACCCGGTCGAACTTACGGCTGTCACAAAATTTTTGATACGCTTCCAGAATCCCGGGGTGATCGAAGCCCAGCACTTGATCGTGATAGGCATGGGCGAGCTCGTGCAGGGTCACAGAACTGCTGCGTGGGTTGCTGGCCTCGCGAATTAAGGTGCGCGCATGGGTAATGTGGATGGCCCCGGTTAGGTCTGGATCGTAGCCGCGTTCGACCAGCCAGTCAGCCCCAGGGTGATAGTGGTTGTTACCCATGGGGTGGTTGCGGTCCAGATAGATCGGCACTTCCTGCATCCGGGCCACAGGTTCCTCCGGGATTCTCAAGACGATCTCGTGTAAACGCTGGGCGAGAATCCGCAGCGCGAGTTCCCCCATTTCCTGATGCTCGCCTTCCAGCAGGCTCGCATCCACATGCACCGTCCAGCCTTCGATCTCGCGGACTTCATGCTCGATACGGATCAACTCGACCTCGGAGTTTGTCTGCTCAGTCGTAGATTCGCCCAGCAGCACCAGGGTGCTGCTGAGAGCAGCAAGGGCAATTTTTGGAATTTTCATTGCGGGGCGGGGAAACGAAACGGCTTCACCGTTCCGCTACGAATTGATTTTTATGACTTAATTGATGGGGAACTCGTGGAGGCTCAAATAAGCTTATCCATTTTCGTAGCGAGAGGGTTTATCCCTCGATCCGAACAGGCTCGCTATGCAAGAGGGATCGATCCTGGCGTAAAGCCAGTCGCTACGAATTGATTGTTTAAGGTTGCAGGCATATTAGTCGACTGGCGGCACACCTTCGTCGTAAACGTCGGTCGGACGGGGGGAGGCGTCTTCCGGCAGGAAGACGGAGGCTTCCACGCCTTCGCTGGTGCGCTTGAGGCGCAACTGCTGTGCCTCCCAGCCACGGACGCGGGCGGTGACGATAATTTCATTCGGCTCGCGGTTCTCATTCCGGCCGACGACATCCTCGCCGGACGTTGCTGCGATAATGGCACGACCGAGGCCGTTAAATGTTTTCACCGTGCGTGACTGGAAGGGGTGGTGGCTAAGCGGGTCGCCGTTGTGCACCCCGACCACGCGGGCGGGACCTTGAATCTGGAGCGAGACCCAGCGTGCGCCCTTGGGGTGGAAGTTTCCGTCCGCATCCTCGACCCGCAGCGTTATGTAAGCGAGATCACTATTCGCGGGGTCGAGTTCGACTTGGTCGGTCTCCACGGCGAGCTGGGCGGGCGCGCCAGCGGTGCGGATCTCGGCGTTGGCGATTTCTTCACCATTTTTGCGTGCGACCGCTCGCAGCTCACCGGGCACATAGGGCACCAGCCATTCGAGGTGATAGGGATTGCCCTCACCGAAGCGCTGCACGCCCAGCGACTGCCCATTGAGGAAGAGCTCGGCTTCGTCGCCCGTAGTGTAGGCATGCACTGGAATCACGGTGCCCTCTTTACCTGCCCAGTTCCAGTGGGGGAAGATGTGGATCATCGGTTTGTCCGTCCACTGGCTTTGATAGAAATAGAAGGTGTCCTTCGGGAAGTTAACCAGGTCGATGATACCAAAATTTCCCAGCACCCGCGGCCAGCCACCCGACTCGCCGATGTAGTCGAAGGCGGTCCAGCGGAACTCACCCAGCACGAAGGGCAAGGTCTCGGTCAGATACCAGGAGTCGCGCGCGTTGATCCGCACGGAGGCATTGTCGTAAGAGGACTCATACCAGGCGTCGGTCTCGGGGAAGACTTCCTCAGCGGTCAGATTGGGCGTCTTGTGATCCGTCTCCCGATAATTGGTGTGTGTGCGGTATTCACCCCGGGTTTGGAGCGAGTGGGGCACTTCGGAGGCATAGATGATGCGGTCAGGGAAACGCTCGTGATCCTTTTCATAGAGGAAAGGAGAGCCGCCGCCGCCGTTGTAGCCGACAATGTCGAGGAAGTCGAGGAAGCCGGTTTCGTTGGCGGTGCGAATATGGTTGATCCCAGCGGTCACCGGTCGGGTGGGCTCGAATTCATGCACCATCTTGACCAGTTTTTGCACTGTTTCGATCTCGCCGAATTTCTGTGCCTCGGGCACCTCGTTGGCGATACTCCACATGATCACACTGGGGTGATTGCGGTCGCGCCTCAGGTGGTCGATCAGGTCGCGTTCATGCCACTCGGTGAAGTATTGATTGTAGCCATAGCGAGCCTTGCCCCGGTCGCTCTGGCTGGACACCAGTTGGCCATCGACAAACCGCCAGCCGCGCCGCCATTCATCGAAGGTTTCATTTACGACCATGAAGCCCATTTCGTCGGCCATCCGCATGAATTCGGGGGAATGGGGGTAGTGGGCGGTGCGCAGCGCGTTGGCACCCATATCCTTGAGCATCTCCATCCGGCGTCTGAGCGCCTCATCCCAGTGTGCGGTGCCGAGTGGTCCCAGATCCTGGTGGTCGCACATGCCCATCATGATGATCGGCTCATCATTGATAAACATGCCTTCTTCACGGTCGAAGCGCAGCGTGCGCACACCCAGCGGGCTTTCATAGACATCGCGCACGGTGCGACCGCTGCTCAGGGTGGTGCGCACGGTGTAAAGGTTGGGCGAGTCAGGCGACCAAAGCTTTGGGTTGGGTAGTTGCAGACTTTGCGCGGCGGTGTGCTCGCTATTGGCTGCCAGCCTCAGATTCTTTCTGGTGCTCGCCACGACCTCGCCGTCGGCGGAGAGAATCTCCTGTAGGATGGTGATGCGTTGGTTACGATCCAGGCTGTTGACAATCTCGGTGTCGATATCAACGGTGGCGGCGTCTTCAGTGACCTCAGGAGTGCGCACATAGGTGCCCCAGTGGCCTACGTAGATGGGGTCCGTGTGAGTGAGCCAAACATGGCGGTAGATCCCGGTGCCGCCATACCAGCGCGCGGAGGGTTGCCGGGAGTCATCGACGCGCACGGCGATGACGTTACGCTCACCGAATTTCAAATGCGGCGTGAGCTCATATTCGACGCCGATATAACCATAAGGCCGCTTACCCAGGCGCTCGCCGTTGATCCAGACCTCGCCGTTCATGTAGATGCCGTCAAACTCGATGAAAAAGCGCCGTCCTTCCAGTTCCTCCGGGACCAGGAAGGCCTTGCGATACCAGCCGATGCCTGCTGGCAGGTAACCACCGGGGGCACCTGCCGGGGCGTCCGGATCAAAATTGTGCTCCACGCTCCAATCGTGCGGCAAGTCGAGTTGACGCCAGTTCGATGCGTCGAAGTTCACTGTCTCCGCACCTTGGGGATCACCCAGAGTAAAAGACCAGCCTGGGTTAAAGGACTCACGGCTGCGCGGCGAGTCCGCAGCGATCAGCGTGGAAGCGGTAAGCAGTGTGACGGCTAGTGCGAAAAGACGTAATGCAGACATAATGATTTCGAATTAAGGATCAGGTTGGAATTAGTTTTTTTATTACAGTGTCGTGAACGAGGAGTTCCCTCATTGGCAGAAAAAGCTGGTCTGGTTGGGAATTACAGGAGTTGCTAGCGTTGCTGTTGATAGAACTCCATTCTTTGCTGCCATTGTCCGGCCGTGGCGCTGGTGTTCACTTGGCTGGCATAGCGCTCAAAGGCTTCTGCGTCGCCGGATACATCGGCGTTGATAGCGAGGTGATAAGCTGCTTCAGCGCGGATCGCATCCGGCATGGCGCTATCGGCGGCTAATGCCCGGAGCTGAGCCAGGGCTTTCTCCGCATCACCGTTGTAATAGGTGGCGAAGGCCTCGCCCACACGAGCGCGGCCGAGCAAGACGTCATTTTGCAAGGCATTGACCGCGACGCCATAGAACTCGATGGCTCTTGAAAAGTCCCCATCAGCGTAGGCTTCGTCGGCAATCTCCATCGCGGCCAGCCCTCCGAGGCCCCTGCTACTATTGGATTGGACAAAGTCTTCCAGGGTGCCATCGGCTTTTGCCTCGGCATAGGCTGCCTGAAGTTTGTCTGCGGCATAGGCCGCATAGATTCTCATGCCGTTGAAGCCGATGATGGCCAGTGCCAGCACAGCGATGCAGCCGGAGATGAAGACTTTGTTTTCCATCCAATACATGTGGATGCGGTCTTCAAAGGAGACGTCCGCAGAGTCCTCGGTATCGATCAGGTGGCGCTCATCGGTTTGTTGATCCTCCGGCAGTGTCGGATTCGAGATTTTGTTTTTTTTAGGACGTTTCATGGAAACTGTTGTATGATTTGGGAGCTGGGTTTGGCGTGAAAATGGCAGCTACTGCCCCGTAAATTCTAAAGGTGAATCACCGGGCAGCAGGATGCGAGCCTCTAGTCAAAAACAACAGTTTAGTTATTGTAAACCAGAATCCGGTTGTCGAGGTGCAGGCGGATGGCCCGGGCAAAGACGGATTTTTCCAAATCGCGGCCTTTGCGGACCAGGTCTGAGATGGCGTTGCGGTGATTAATCCGGGTGACGTCCTGGTGCCTTTTTTTACGGCCTGCTAGGCAAATGCCTCCCGGGTGAGCTGTTCGAGATCCCGGTAATGCTCCGTATCCTCATCCACCTTTATTTGTTTCAGCTCCTGGTCCACATTCTCAAAGCCAGTGGGCTGGAAGATGCTGAGAGTCAGATTCAGCAGCCAATTAATCAACTCTTCCCGTCTCGGATCTTTCAGGAACATCAATTCCCGGAATAGATAGTCGCTATCATACAAGTGCTCGAGCAGCTTGGTCTGACGCTGGCCAAAATAATGGAGGCACTGGAAGAAGAGCGGTATGATTTGTGACTCAATCGCAGCGGGCAGTTCGGTCTGCTTGATACTGAACCAACTTTTTTTCTGCCGGGATCCGTGGTATTCGAAGACCGCGGCAAGATCCTTGTCGGATAAACGCTCCAAGCATATCGAAAGCGCCTCGGGCAGGTGCAAGCCACGGTGGCCCATACGATAGGGGAAGTAGCGATAGAGCCCCTGCTCATCGCCGTGGGCAAAAATATTCTGGAGGTTTTTGAATTCTCCGCCAACCCGGGATCTTTCAGCCAGTCGATCAATGAAGCCCATTAAATCAATCAGGGTGTTTGCGCCCTCTGCTTGACACATTTCCAATATTTCAGGGTCAAGATTTGATAGTTTGATCGGGTAGTCCTGGTGGAGTCCGAATTCTCCCAAAAAGCGCAGCCGCTGCTTGGTCGCTTGTGAGTCAAGTCCATCAAAGCTTCCCAAGTTCGAACAGGCTTCCTCGAATACAAGTGTGGCCTCACAGATCTCCAATAGATGCGTCGCCGCTTTAAGGTCAAGCTTCTCGACGCTATGCAATTCCTCAAAGCTCAAATAGATATAGCGCGCCAGCGTATCCCCTTTAGTAGAGGTGTAGCTTGACCACGGCCGACTGGCAGCATTCTTGGCCAGGGCACTGATACTAAAATCCTCCAGCGGGGAGCACTGCGCCTGCAAGGTGACCTTGTCCCATCGCGATGATAAGCTTTTTAGCTCTTGCGGCTCCAGTTCCTCAAAGGTCTTCGCCTGGCTCGTTCGCTCTTTAAGCTTCATGAGGCATTGGCGACTCGATTGTTAGCACTTCCGGCTGCGGATTCCATGACGCTGTGCGCCAGGATCTCTTCGGCCAGATCATCGTAGTCCTTACCGACGCCCTCTTGTGCGTCCCGACTGTCCACCAGGCAAACCGGCAGGCCCAGAGTGACGGCACGCCGCACCACAGTAGCATCCCGAATGCAGGTGTTGTAAATCTTCGCCTCGTTCGAGACCAGGCGCTGTTTCTTGAACTGGTTGAGACGCAGCTGCATTCTCATTTTCGGCACACCGATATCGACATTGGCCTTGATCGAGTTGAAGATGACCCCGGCGACGCGCGCAAAGTGACCCATCTCCGGCGTGCGGAAGCCGGCACTGCGACGATAGAAGAGCAGCAGCTTTTCGATCATCAAGGTGAAGCCAATCAGCGAAAGCGCATCCGGGTTGGAGGGGACGTAGAGTTCGTCGGCACTGTAGATGCCGCACTGCGAGGCGTTCAGGATGTTGGGTGGACAGTCGAAGAGCACGAAGTCATAGTCGTCTTGGATCTCGCGCATTTGCTCGCTGAAGATGAGGTAATGCGGATTCTGCGGGTTGATTTGGTACTCATTTTCAAGATCAATCAGATTGAACGTAGTGGGTAGCAAATCCAAGCCGGGCAATAAGGGGGTCCCCTTGTTATCCTGCAAAACATCCTTAACGAGAATATCCTTCAATCGGTCGTTGCCCGGTTCAAAGATGGAATAAAGCGAGCCGCGCCGCTCCATATTCATCTTGTTCCAGCGCTCGATCCGCATGAGCCAGATACTGGAGTTGGACTGGGTGTCCAGGTCGACGAGGAGCACGCGCTTCCCCTTCTGCGCCAGGCACGCAGCAACGTTGACGATCAGCGAAGTTTTACCAACGCCGCCCTTATAATTAATAAATGCGAGTCTTCTGGGCATAAAAAATCAGGTTTGTAAATTAAGATAGCGTTCAAACAGAACTAGAATCTCCGCTCAAAATCGTCCATGGTCGGCAACTCCTCCGAAAAGCCGACCGAGAAGTCACCGCTTTCTAGATCTCCACCGCTCGCGGCATCGCTCAGATCCTTGTCAGAGTGGCTGGCCAGAATTCGCTCGGAAATGGCTCGATCAATGTAGATCTCTGCCCAATAGCCGTTTTCGACCTCATAGTCGTCGGGGACATAGCCGTATTTGTCGAGTATCTCCAGGATTAGAGACGAATCCGGGGTGGCGCTGAAGCCGCTCAGCATGCCTCGACTTTCGTGTGCTTCGACCGCCTCCTGCACAATAAACGGAGGCACAACACCGTCGTAGGCAGGGTGCATGTCATACAGTTTTGCCCATCGCTGCCACTGCTCGCGATCAACCGAGCGTTGTGTCCGGGAGTGTGCTTCATAATAGTAGACCTTGCGGCGGGTTAACCGGCGCACTAACGCGCAGGCTTTGGCGTCGCCATGCTCGATCTCAATCCAGTCGCCGCGCCGGGGCTCCTCGGCCGGATTGCGCGTCTTGGAGATGTCCTCGGGTGCCTCGACGAAGTCTTCGCCCCCGACAAAGCAGAATTTAACATCCGTCAATCCATGGCGCAGCGCATCGAGTTTTCCTTTCTGGATAAGTTCCTCCTGATACTTCGCGGCATCGTCGCGGGATGAGGCCCACATGAATTGAGTGATGGTGGTAGTGACCTTATATTTACGTTGCATCGACATGGCTTTCGTTGGGTTGTGGGTGGTTAAATGTGCTGATCTTTATCCGGTGGCTTGATTGTCCGTCACAGGCATCCCCGCGTCTGCCTCGTTTTTTTCGAGGCCGGGCATGGCCTCCAGCATGCTGAGCGCATCCTGGAAACGGTCCTCTGTGTTGTAGGCGAGGGCACGGGCGATCCACATGTCCCAGCGCGGATTGATCCCGTTGACCGCTTCGGTGGGCGGGTCGATCGAGAGACAATGACGGCCCGTGAGCATACGATAGACGATCAGGCCTACGGTATAGAGATTACTCAGCGCATCCGGTTTTTTACCCGCTCGTTGCTCGGGGCTATAATATTCGAATGCGTTCAGCAGGGCCGGCAGGGCTCGGCTGAATCCGGGCAGTGGTTCGAAGGGGGTGGGTTCCAGCTGCTGGTTGAAGCGCAAGAGGTGGAAGTCATCCCAGGCATGCCCGATCAATTCAGTCACCCCGAGTTCTGCCAGTTTGACGCCCTCTTCGGCGATCATGATGTTAGCGGGCTTCAGATCCGCATGGACGATGCCCTGTTTGTGAGCATGGGCGAGGCCCAGCAGCAGGTAATAGGTGTAGTAGCAAACCTCGTCCTCGCTCAGCGGGGCTTTGCTATGCAGCATCAAGTCCGCCAGCGAGCGGATTTGAGTCTTATCGCTGGTGGTTTCGCCTTCGATGTACTCCATCCGCAGCCAGTAGAACATATCCTCCTCCCCGAGATCGTCGATTTTGACAATATGGGGGTGATCCAGTTTGGTCTGAATCCGTGCGGCCTGTTTGAAGGCCTCGGCGGTCTCATCGGCGGCAAAACCCTTGGGGATGACTTTAATCGCAAATTCCTTCCCCAGGATTTCATGCTGCACCAGGTAGACCTCACCGATCGCGCCCTTTCCGATGAAGCTGACAATATGCAGGTTGCCGATATTCATTCCGGGTTGGAGTGAACTCAGTTCGTCGGTGAAACCCATTCCAGAGATGTCCATAATAGTTAGCTAGTGGAGGAAGTGTGTGCGGAATTGATTAAAAGCGTTTTTTGGGTTTGGCGGGCGCTTTAATCTTGGAGGGTGAATTCGGGGCTGGTTTGTCGGCACCTTTTTGGGGTGGGATCGGCTTCTTTGGTGCTTTTGGGGCCGCCGAGCCCTTTTCCGGCGGAGGTGGCGGTTGGATACTTGGTTTCTTGGGTATATCCGCCCGCGACGGTTTTTTGGGGGCGGACTTCGGGGCGGTTGCCGGTGCTGCCTCCTGGGCGGCCTGCTCTTCGGCCAATAACTGCTCCAGCAGCGGGTCCGTTTGTGGGGCTTCAGCTGTTGTTGCTTTCGGAGCGTCTGCTGTTTCTGCTGCTTGCGCGGCCTCAGCCTGCTCAGCTTGCAAAGTTTTGATGGCAGCTAGGAAGGAGACACTCACCAATAGGATGAAAATCAAGGAGATCAGATTGGTAAACAGCAGGATCGTATCATCACCCAGGAAATCGAAAGTATAGAACACAACCACCAGTAGTAAAATGCCCGGACTTAAAACCAGCGTGTTCAAAAGTCGTTTGGCTGATTTATGCTGCAAACCGGGGATGCGCCGTTTGACCGCTTTGTAGGTGAGATTGAATCGGGCGAATGGTACCGTAAACAAGCTCAAAGCCACCAGCGACAAAATCAGGGAGGTGTTGGTGGTGGTTTCCGGCGAAACGGCCAGGGTGACCAATGTGAAAATGACCGCAAAAAAGAACCCGTCGATGGCCACCTCAAACTTCTTTAGCTTTTCCCGCAGCAGCCGATTGGTGGCGTAGCTGATCCCCAGGCCGAGAATAATCCAAAACAACAAGGTCAGGCTGATCGGTGGCTCAGCGGTTTGCTTCAGGTAACGGGTGAAGTTGTAAGTGGCAAAGAAGCCGTGCATCGCCATCAGCGCGAATACGACTGCAAGTATCTTGCTACTATCGCTAAAACGACGCTCTACCGTATCAAGGCCTTTTCGATACAGCACGACAGCAGCAAAACCCGCGAGAATGAAAGTGAGCACGAAGGAGCCGTAGGTCGCCGCCTGAAAGGTTGACATGCTGGGAGCTGCCACTGGTTGCTCCGTCGTCGCAGTGACAGCAACCGACGGAGTGACCGATTCGGTTTGTTGGGCGATCGGTGGGACGTTTTGTAGAAGCGTCGCTTGTTCGGCCATGGGTTAAAGTTCGCGCTGGTTAGTGCCATTTTGGCAGGGTAAAACTAAATCATTGGATCACTGAGAACTAATGGTAAAGTTACAATCGATTGACTGGTATATTTTTACATTTTATTTAAAATTCGTGCGCGAAGGTTCAGCCCGGATTCGCCTCCTGGCTGTAGCTCTGGATGGAGCGAACCTCGTAGCCCTTTTCGCGGAGTGCCTTGATCCCCTCCACTGCGGCGGAAGCGGCGGAGAGAGTGGTCATAATACAGATGTTGTGTTTGACCGCCTCGGTGCGGATCTGGTTTTCGTTCTGCCGCGGCACCGTGCCCTGTGGGGTATTGATGATGAGTGAGACCTTGCTGTTCTTGATGAGGTCGATCACGTTGGGCCTTCCCTCACTGAGGCGGCAGACGTGTTTGACCTTGATGCCGTTTTCCTTAAACAGCTTGCCGGTGCCAGCGGTGGCGATGATACCGAAGCCCAGCTCACTGAGCCGCTGGGCGATTTCGACCGCGCGCTTTTTATCGCTGTCCTTCACGCTGATAAAGACGTCGCCGGAGTCGGGCAGACTCGGCTTGGCCGCCATTTGCGACTTGGCGAAGGCGACCCCGAGATCCTTGTCCAGCCCCATCACCTCGCCGGTCGAGCGCATCTCCGGGCTGAGCATGACCGGTGCCCCGGGGAAGCGGTTGAAGGGGAAGACCGACTCCTTGACGGCCCAATAGGGCGGGATAATTTCTTGGGTAAAGCCGAGGTCGGCCAGCTTCTCCCCGGCCATGACGCGGGCCGCCAGCTTGGCCAGCGGCACACCGATGGCTTTTGAGACGAAGGGCACGGTGCGGGAGGCGCGCGGGTTGACCTCGATGATGTAGAGCTCGTCGTCTTTGATGGCGTATTGCACGTTCATCAGGCCGACCACCTTGAGTTCCCGCGCCAGCGCGTAGCTGGCCACGCGCACCTTCTCCAGCATGTCAGCGGAGAGGGTGTGCGGCGGCATCACCATCGCGGCATCGCCCGAGTGGACGCCGGCAAATTCGACGTGTTGCAGCATGCCGCCGATCACGGTGGTTTCGCCATCGGAGATACAGTCCACATCCAGCTCGAAGGCGTCTTCCAGAAACTGGTCGAGCAAGACGGGCTTGCCGGGGGCGGCGTCAAAGACTTCGCGAATGATCCCCTTCATCTCGTCCATATCGTAAACGATGAACATCCCGCGTCCGCCCAGCACAAAGGAGGGGCGCAGCAGGATCGGGAAGCCGATCTCGCCTGCCAGCTCGTAGGCTTGCTCCTGCGAGTGGGCGATCCGGTTCTTCGGTTGTTTGAGGTCGACGCGCGAGAGGATGTCGCGGAAGAGGTTGCGGTCCTCGGCGGCGTCGATCATGGAGGGGGAGGTGCCAATAATGTTTACTCCGTGGGCTTCGAGTTCCGAGGCGAGGTTGAGCGGGGTTTGGCCACCGAACTGGACGATCGCACCGGAGCAGCCCTCCTGGAAGTAAATCTCCAGCACATCCTCCAGCGTGAGCGGCTCGAAAAAGAGTTTGTCGGAGGTGTCGTAATCGGTCGAGACGGTCTCCGGGTTGGAGTTGACCATGACGGTCTCGTAGCCCGCCTCGCGCAGCGCGAAGGAGGCGTGCACACAGCAGTAGTCGAACTCAATGCCCTGCCCGATCCGGTTCGGGCCACCGCCCAGGATCATGATCTTTTCCTTATCGGTTTGCTTGATCTCGTTCTCGCTGCCGTAGGAGGAGTAGTAGTAGGGCGTAAAGGCCTCAAACTCCGCCGCGCAGGTGTCGACCAGCCGGAAGTTGGTCATGATCCCGAGTTTTTCCCGCTTCTTGCGCACGGGCTGGCGGCTGGAGCCGATCAGCTCGGCGATCAGCTGGTCGCTGAAGCCAGCCTCTTTGGCGGTCCGCATCAAATCGGCGTCGATTTTGGCCAGGCTGGTCGCGCGCAGTTGCAACTCGATGTCCACCAGTTGCCGCAGCTGCTCAATAAACCAGGGGTCGAGCGCACAGAGGTCAAAGATCTCTTCACTGCTCATGTCGTGCAGCAAGGCCTGACGTAGCCAGAAAACCCGCTCGGAGGTGGGCACCGAGATGCCCTCGCGGACACGCTGCAGGTCGTCGATCTTCTGCTCAAACTTCTTTGGCCCCACGAATCCCTTGGCGCCGATCTCAAGCGAGCGCAGTGCCTTTTGGAAGGATTCTTTGAAGGTGCGTCCGATCGCCATGGCTTCGCCGACGGACTTCATGGCCGAGGTGAGTGTTTTATCCGCACCGGGGAATTTCTCGAAGGTGAAGCGCGGGATCTTGGTCACGACGTAGTCGATCGTCGGCTCAAAGCTGGCGGGCGTCTCGCGGGTGATGTCGTTTTGCAGTTCGTCGAGGCTATAGCCCACCGCGAGTTTGGCGGCGATCTTGGCGATGGGGAAGCCAGTCGCCTTGGAGGCCAGCGCCGAGCTGCGGGAGACGCGCGGGTTCATCTCGATCACCACCATGCGGCCGGTCTTCGGATCAACGGAAAACTGGATGTTGGAGCCCCCGGTCTCGACGCCGACCTCGCGGATACAAGCAAAGGAGGCATCGCGCATCAGCTGGTATTCCTTGTCGGTCAGCGTCATGGCCGGTGCCACCGTGATGGAGTCGCCGGTGTGGACGCCCATCGGATCGAAATTTTCAATCGAGCAAATGACCACGCACTGATCCTTGTGGTCGCGCATGACCTCCATCTCGTATTCCTTCCACCCGAGTAGGCACTCTTCGACCAGCACTTCGTTGGTCGGGGAGATTTCGAGCCCGGATTGCACCATCCGCTCATATTCCTCGCGGTTGTAGGCAATGCCGCCGCCGGATCCGCCGAGCGTGTAACTGGGGCGGATGATAATCGGGAAATCGCCGATCAGTTCGTCCGCCGCCTTGAGTGCTTCGGCTAAAGTGTTGACGGTGGCTGAGCGGGCGACATCCAGGCCGATTTTAAGCATGGCCTGTTTGAAGACATCGCGGGCCTCGCCCTTTTCAATCGCCTCCGGCTTCGCCCCAATCATTTGCACGCCGTATTTATCCAGGATACCAGCTTCGTGCAGGTTCATGGACAGGTTCAGGCCGGTCTGGCCGCCGAGGGTCGGCAGCAGGGCATTCGGGCGTTCTTTATCAATGATCTTTTCCAGTGCTTCGACTGTAAGCGGTTCAATGTAAGTGACATCCGCAAACTCCGGATCGGTCATGATCGTGGCCGGATTGCTGTTGACCAAGACGACCTGGTAGCCTTCCTCGCGCAAGGCTTTGCAGGCCTGTGTGCCGGAGTAGTCAAACTCGCAGGCTTGCCCAATCACGATGGGGCCAGAGCCTATGATCAAAATCTTCTTAATATCAGTGCGTTTTGGCATAAAATTTTGCTGAAAGTTGGGACTTTTAAAATCCTATGCAAGCACGAACGCAGCGGTATGCGGGGAAGGGTTCCCTATTAAAACAGCGGGAGGTGTAGCGGCAGCGCGCTGGCGATGCCGAACCGGAGTTTGATTCGCACCCGCCGAGCCCGTCGCACTCTCAGCAGAGTGCGCTTGCAAAAAATGCTTTGCGCGCAGAAAATAACGCCATGTCTCGAAACAAGAAGCCTGTTGTCGTTGTCGCGATCCTGCTGGGCGCCCTCATACTGTTGCCGGTGGTTATTTTTGTCATCGCCCGATTGGGCACCTCGCCCGATCCGCGGCCGACCGACCCGGCTGTTGCCAGCTCGACTGGCTCCAGTGCTGCTGCGGTGGATTACGATCTCAGCCAGCTGGCGGAAAAGGCGGAGAATCTGCTGGCCGGGAAAATTGCCGAGGCACTGCGCCAGGGGGATGTCTCGCTGGACTTTGTGGCCGGTTTGAACCGGCAGCTGGAGAGTGCCCAGCGCGACATGCGGCGTGGCAGAAACGAGCGTGCCCAACAGCGCTTTATGGAGGTCATGACAGTGGCGGAGGAGCGACTGGCGGCACTCGATGTCGCCGACAAGGCGCGCGAGCTGCGCGAGCGCACTTACGCGAAGTTGCAGCGCCTCGATCATTTGCGGGCGAATTTTGAGAATACTTACCGCGAGGCACTCACGTCTTATGATAGCGGCGTCAGCTCGCTGCGCCAGCGGGCATTCGCCGAGGCGGTGGAGAGCTTCGAACTGGCCGGGGCCGTCCTGGGCGATCTGGAGACGCGCGCGATGCAGCAGGCGGTCGGCTTGTTAGAGGCGGCTGAGTCTGCGCTGGAGCAATTTCGCCTGGAGCGCGCGAGTGAATTATTTCAGGCGGTGCTTGAACTGGACGGGGATAACGCCACCGCCGCTGAGGGCTTGGAGCAAGTGGCTGCTTTGGAGGGCATCGAGGAGGAGGTGCGGGCGATCCGGGCACTGGTAGCGGAGGACGAGCTGGAAGCCGCACTCGACGCGCTGGAGGGGTTGGCTGCCGAGCATCCGGAAAATGCCTTCGTCAAAAGGCAGCTCGCCGCGGTGGAGGCGCAGCTGCTCGAGCGCGAATTTGATGCCCTGGTGGCGCGCTCGGTTGCGGCGGAGGCATCCGGCGACCTGACTGCTGCGATTGCCGATACCGAGGCAGCGCTGGAGCTAAAGTCTGATAGCGAACAGCAGCAACGACTCGCGCAGCTGCAGCAGGCCTACCAAGTGGCGCGCTTGGAGACAGTTTTGGAGGATGGGTTTCAAGCGCTCAGAGATGGGCGCTACGAGGAAGCGCGCGATCTCTATCAGGAGGCAGTCGCGCTGGATGCCGACTCCGAAGAGGCGCGTACCGGATTGGAGCGGGCTTCGAGTCTCTTCCTCGCGAGCATCCGCTACCGGCAGAATTTAAGCGCCGCAGAGCGCTATATCAGGGAGGGCCGCTTTCCTGTGGCCGCCCGGCTTTTTAACCAGGCGATGACTACCCGTCCGTCCAATCTCCCGGCGGATCAGCAGGCGAGGGAGGAGACGATCCGCAACACGTTGGCGGCTCAGAGCGAGGAAGTGCCCGTGGTTGTCAAATCGGATGGACGCACCTTCGTCAGCATCATCGGTGTGATGCCACCGGATCGCTTTAGAGAGACGGACCTAAAACTCTTTCCCGATGTCTATAGAGTGCGTGGCACACGCAGCGGTTATAAAGACGTCGAAAAAGAATTGCGAGTCGATGCCACCCAGGGCAGCCAAACCATCACCGTCACATGCAACGAAAGAATCTAGTCCTCATCGTTTGCGCACTAGTCCTGCCGCTTTCGCACTCCTTGCTGGCGGCCCCCGACCCGGACATTTTTGACGGGCGGGTGGTTCCGCCATCGCCGCCATCGCCGCCATCGGGTAGCGGTGATCCGGGTGCCGAGGCTGCGGCTGGGGCCGAAGGTGACGAGGCTGCCGCTGAGGGGGGTGCCGCAGCGGGTGCGGCCTCGGCCGAAGATGCTGCCGCAGCGGGCGGGGCCGCCGCTGCAAGCGGCGCCGACAGCAGTGCTGACGCCGCAGCGGCTGGCAGCGAAGCTCCCGGCGACGGCAGTCCGTCCGCTGGCGGTGGCTCGTCTGCGCGTGATTTCAGCGAGATCGGCGGTGTCGGCAGCGGCCAGCAGGTTTCGAGTCCGCGCAGTTCCGGGACTGAGACCGCAGCCTCCGGTGGGACTGGGGTAGCGGGCGATACTCCGGATGAAGGGGAGGACAGGACCGGCGGCACCTCCGCTGCTGGCAGTGAGGCGGGCGACAGTGCGGATGCCGCTGATTCCGGCACCGCCGCACGCGATTTCAGTCAGGTGGGTGGTATCGACCGCTCAGGCGACCGGGGGGTGGAGGTGAGAAGCTCCAAGCCATCGCCCTCAGATTCGAGTAGTGCCACCCGTTCCAACGACACGACCACCCGTGATGAGGAGAATCAGGCAAGCAGCGCGGGTGCTGGTCGGACCCCGCCTTGGCGGGGGCAGGGAGCAGATGAAGACAGCGACACGCTACCACCGGGAATATGAGCTCAAGTCGTATGACATTTATTCAAAGCTTCAGCCAAGCACTCCTGGTGCTGGCACTGGTCGCTGCGTTGCCAGTCTCGCTGTCCGCTGCGCGGGTGATCGAGGCGCGTGCGATTCCCTTTACCGCTTTTCTTCCCCAGGCTGATTTTGACGAGCGCTATCCGGGCGAGGAAGTGGAGGACCTCTCCAAGTTGGAGCCCGGCTGGTATGTCATCTACCAGCACGAGTCGATCAGCTATTACTTCGGCCCCGTCCTCCTTGAGTCCACCGGTCAGGATTACCTCAAGCAACTTACCAGGACGGTCGAGCGGGCCGTCGCTCAGCGACCCTCCATTCAGGACTACCGCCTCGAACTGCGCTACGAGCCCAGCCAGCGCAGTACTCCGGCCAGCCCAGCGGAGCCTGATCCACGCATCGATGATCCGGGCAGCCCTCCACCGCCGCCGCCCCGGCGGAGCTTTTGGGAAATTGTCCGGGGTTTGTTCGGGTCTTAGGCGGTTATCGCTGGCAGTTTAAAACTGCGGCAGCTTCTCTAGCAGGGTCGCGACGACTTCCGGGTGCGTGGTAGCGAGGTTTTGAGTTTCGCCGGGGTCGTTTTCGTAGTCGAAGAGTTCATGGCGGTCGTTGTTGTCGTCGACGATGAGGCGCCAGCGGTCGGTGCGGATCGAGCGGGTGCCGGGGCTGCTGCCGTGGGAGATGGAGGGTTTGAGGGTGGGGGTGGCGGGGTCTTCGAGCATCGGGCGCAGGCTCAGGCCGTGGAGTTCTTCGGGCGCGTCGATTCCACAGAGGTCGGCGAGGGTGGGAATGATGTCGACGGTTTCGACGATGGCGGCAGAAATCTCTCCGGGTTGGGCCATGCCGGGAGTGCGGATGATGAGCGGGCAGCGCAATGCGTGCTCGTAGAGGCAGTGTTTGCCCCAGATGGCATGTTCGCCGAGGAGAAAGCCGTGGTCGCTCCAGATGACGACGATGGTGTTTTCGTGGAGTTGTTTTTCGTGGAAGGCGTCGAGCAGACGGCCGACCTGGGCATCAACGTAGCTGGTGGCGGCGGCGTAGGCTTCGCGCAGTTCGCGGGCGTATTCCGGGTGGGTGTCTGGGTCGCGGTCGCCGGGATGGCCGTAGTTGCGGCGGAATTCGCCGCTGCGGTGGTAGCCGGACGGCCAGCTTCGTTTGGCGGCGACCTCCGGGTCGAGGTCGGGGACGTTGCCGGCGTGGGGGGCGAAGTATTTCTTGGGTGCCGCGAAGGGCAGGTGGGGTTTGAAGAACCCGACCGCGAAGAACCAGGGTTGGTCGGACTCTGCGAGATCGGCGAGAGTGGCGATGGCGTCGCTGGCGACCCATGCGTCGGGGAAGGCTTCGTCGGGGCCGTCGAATGCCTGGATGGCGGGGGATCGACCATGCCGGCGGGGCTCGCCGTTAGCATAGCCGTGCATCATGGCCCGGGCGTGCTCCCACGGGCTTTCGGGGACCCATTGGCGGTCCCAGACGCCCGGGAGTTCTGCGGGGGGGGTGTCCCAGTTGCGTCCGGTGAGGCCGCCGGGGTGGTGGCTGATTTTTCCGAGTGCGAGCGTCTGGTATCCCTGGTCGCGAAAGAGGGCGGGGAGGCTGCGATGCGCCCATTCGGAGGCGGTCGCGCGAATGCCGCCGTTCCCGAGGTGGGCGCGTGCGGTGGGGCGCTGGCCGCTGAGTAGGGCGAGTCGCGAGGCGCCGCAGGTGGGGACCTGAACGTAGTGGCGGGAAAACGGGCGGGCGGTGGCGGCGAAGGCGTCGAGGTGGGGGGTGATGGCGTGTTCGACGCCGAAGATGCCGAGGTCGTTGCGCAGGTCGTCGATGGCGATGAAGAGGACGTTGGGGCGGGCCTCGGCGGCGACGGTGGCGGCGGTGGTCGCGAGGGTGAGCAGGGCAATGGCCGCGACGGTGTGGACGAGGTGACGCACGCGGGTGATGGGGGCGCCGGAGGGTGCGGAGCTTTTCAGTGCGATAGCATTCATAGTAAAAACCTTTGAAGTTGGTGAGACAGGGCCGTCTTCAGAAAGTTGCCCTGGGTGGGAGTCAAGGTCAAGCCGCCAATCGCCTGACGTCAGGCCTTTTCCATTAACGGCTCCAAGCCGCTAAATGAGGCACCCGTCTTCTGATTAATAGATTATTCAATCACGCGCCTGCGAAGGGCTGCGATCACCGCCAGATCCCCCCAATCGCTGCCCTTCGCGATACGGATCTTCGGTGGATGGATGAGTCCGCGCTCCGCCTGCCAGCGGCTGGCCAAGCCCCGCACAAATTCCACCGAGCCCAGAATCGCCCCATCCGTAAAATAACGCACCCGGCAGCGCAGCACCGTCGCTTTGGGTAGCACACCCTGCTCCTGTTCCAGCACTTTGAGTGCGTGCCTGCGTTCATTTTCCGACAGGCCCGGTTGCCCCGCCCATTTCCCGAAAATTAGTTCCCGATGCATTTTTAACGCATCGGCCACCGAGAGTTTATTGCGCGCGGAGCCATCCGCATAGGCCCGCCAAATATGAAGTATTCCGCTCAAAGCTCGCGAGCCTGTCGTTTGACGCATGTGAACCGGGTTCGATGAGTGGGTGCGCCCTGAGCCTGCCGAATGGGCCACCGCCTCGGCGTAGCCACAAAAGCGATAATCCTTCGGGTCATCCGCCAAACCCGCCCGCACCGGATTCAAATCAATGTAGGCCGCCATCGTTTGCAGCGGGTTGCCCGCACCCTGCACCAGCACACTCTTGAAACGCTCCATCCACAGC
>PXBU01000450.1 GCA_003566795.1 Puniceicoccaceae bacterium
CAAAAAATACGCCATGACTGGTTGGCGGTTGGGAGCTTCGATCGGTCCGCAAGCGGTGATCGATGCCATCGCGAAACTGAACGTCAACGATGAGTCCTGCCCCAACCATTTCATCCAATACGGTGGCATCGAGGCGTTGACGGGGGACCAATCCGGGCACCAGGAGATTCTTTCCGTCCTTAAGGAGCGCCGGGACTTGGCGGTTTCGATTCTCAATAGCATCCCTGGTGTCGGCTGCTATCGTCCGGATGCGACTTTTTATTTATTTCCAAATGTGACCGAGCTGATGCAGGCCAAGGGCATGACCGATTATGAGCAGTTCCGCAAGGCGGCGCTACATGAGACCGGGGTTTCTTTTTGCACCCGCAAGCATTTTGGCTCGCCGATTCCGGGCGAAAAGGAATTCTACATCCGCTTCGCTTACTCCGGCATCGACCTGGACCAGATCGAAGAGGGGCTGGGCAAGCTGAAAGCCTGGGCTGAACAGACGACTTGAGTCGCTTTGGCGTGGGCGGTTGCTACCGGGCCCGCTGGCGTGCGGCTTCGTAGAGGCAGACGGCAGCGGCGGCAGCGACGTTGAGCGAGTCGGCCTGCCCCCGCATGAGGATGCGCACTTTTTCAGTTGTATGGCTTAGCCAATATTCGCTGAGTCCGTCGCTTTCACTCCCCATGAATAGTGCGGTGGGACCGCGCAGATCCACGTCCCAATGGTAGTGCCTGGCGGCGGGTGTTGTTGCGCAGATTGTGATACGCTGATCGGCCAGCCATTGGCGCAAAACCTCCCGTTCGGTTTGGACGACTTCCAGCGCGAAAATGAGCCCTTGTGAGGAGCGGATCGCGTTCGGATTGTAGCGATCCAGTACACAATCCACCAGAATGACCGCATCGACTCCGGCGCCGTCGGCAGTGCGGAGGATGGCGCCCAGATTGCCCGGTTTCTCCAGCCCCTCCAACACCAGTAGCAGCGGCTCGGCGGGGAGCTTCAACTGGGAGAGTGTCGACGACTGCTGCCGGGCAACGGCCAGCAGTCCGTCCGGACCTTCGCGTAGACTGGCCTTGCGGTAGGCTTCGGCGCTTAGTCGCGTCAGCTGGGGCTTGCGTTTCTTTCGGAGCTCGGAGACAAAAGCGCCGTGGGCCTCGCCGGGGAATAGCTCCGGGCAGTAGTAAAGGTCATCTATCTGGTATTCGGCCCGCAGCGCGTGCCGGATCTCCCGTAGCCCCTCGATCAGGAAACGCTCCTGTCGGTCGCGGTGCTTGCGCTCGCGCAGCTTCACCAGATTCTTGACCTGATCGTTTTGACGGCTGTGGATGTAGGGCTCGTTCATAGGGTCAGCACACTTTTTTATTGCAGCCTGCTTATCCATAGTGGAGGCCATTTGAATGCAAGTGCCAAAAAATTTTGTAGCGGAGCCCTTTGACTATCATCAGGAGCTGGAACTCCAGATCGAGAGTCTCACCAATCTCGGATTGGGTTTGGCGCGTGTCGATGGCTGGGTGGTGATGGTGCCCTTTGTGATCCCGGGAGAACGGGTGCGGGCGCGCATTTTTCGCAATTTCCAAAACTACTCGGATGCCGATTTGGTCGAGGTGATTGAGCCTTCCCCCGACCGGATTGAGCCGACATGCCCACTCTACCAGATTTGTGGCGGTTGCCAATATCAGCATATCGCATACCAGCGTCAGCTGGTGGAGAAGACGCAGCATGTCGCAGAACTGATGCAGAAAATTGGCGGTATTGAGCATCCAGTAGAGCTGGCCCATGGTTCGCCGCAGGTGTATCACTATCGCTCCAAGATCACGCCGCACTACAATCGCCCGGATAAAGACGGTCGCCAGCCGATCGGCTTCCTGCAGTATGGACGGCGCAACCAGATCGTGGACGTGGAGCAGTGTCCGATTGCGACGGAGGCGATCAATGCGGCGCTCCCTGCGGCGCGCGAAGAAGCGCGCCGCGCTGGGGGCAAGAAGCGCCGGCAGCGTGGCGGCACGCTGCTGATGCGCGACGTGCTCGAAGGCGTAGTGACCGACCCGCAGGAAATTGTCTCCGAGCGGGTGGGGGAGGTCACCTTCCAGTTCAAAGCGGGCGAGTTCTTTCAGAATAATCCGTTCATCCTGCCGGAAATGGTGGCGCATGTGGCGACTGAAGCCGCTGCGGAGGGCGCACGCTACTTGGTGGATGCCTATTGTGGTGTGGGGCTTTTTGCGCTTTCGACCGCCAAAAAATTCGAGCAGGTGGCGGGCGTGGAAATCAGCGAGCCCGCTGTCCGCTGGGCGCAGGCCAATGCCAAAATCAGCCGGGTGCAGAATGCCCGCTTCGTGATCGGTAAGGCCGAGGCGATTTTTAATGGCCTGAAGTTTCCGGCAGCGGAAACTGCCATGGTGATCGACCCGCCCCGCAAAGGTTGTGACGAGAGCTTCCGCCAGCAGCTCCTCGCCTACAAACCGCAGCGGCTGGTTTACGTCTCGTGTGATCCGGCGACCCAGGCTCGCGACTTGAAGGAATTGGTCGCAGGCGGTTATACGATCACACGCATCCAGCCATTTGATCTCTTTCCACACACGCGGCACATCGAGAACGTGGTTTCACTTAGCTTGCAATAGTCAGCAGCGCCCCCCGCAGCGGTACAGCTACCGCCGCCCCCATAGCACCTGGAAGCGTTGGCCCATGTTGGCCGGGTGGATGAGCTCCATCAAAGTTTGGCGCTCCGCGCTGAATATTCCGGCAGTGCCAGTGACGATGGCCTCCGCTGCCGGGGCAGCTCTTTTGACTAAGAATGACTCTTGGCTTTCCAGTGTGATGTCTTCGAACTCGGCAGCTGCGAGTTGCGCCTGTAGCGGCGTCCAGCAAATATCGCAGGTGATGTCACATTCGCCGGGCCGCTCGAGCAGGTCGTTCCCCTGCTGGTGGCGATAGTAGGTGCGTGCCGTGCCGTTGGGGCAATCTTGCAGCAAGGCCTGCCGGGTTTTACCGTAATCGAAGAGCAGCAAGAGGCCGGTCCAGTCCTGGGTGAGTAGTTGCTGCAGTGCCGCTTCCGTCTCCAGCGGTAGATCCAACTGGTAGCCTTCCTCGATCTCGGGCGGCAAATCTCGGATCGCCTTTTGCACCGCTGGCGAGGGAGCCTCAAGCAGGGTCTCCCGCAGCGCTCCACTTTCGAAATGGACGCCGCGCTCCCGCCATTCACCATCGATGAAAATCAGGCGGTGAAAGGGGAGGGCGTCCAACCATTCATTGGCAAAGATGACGACTGGCCCCGTCGCTTCCAGCGGTTCACCGAAACGGAGCACCCGGCTTGCCGCGAAAGGAGTGCTCGCAAGTGGGTCGAGCAGGCTCTGGCCTGGTTCAGCAGCGATTTCAATAAATGTGCTTTCAGCCGCCAACTCGGCTCCCAATAACTCCGCCGCCGCCCCGACCACCAGCTTGGCAAAGACTGCGCCGAGGCTTTCCGCAGTGTAAAAGTCGCGGTCCCGACTGCGGCCCACCCGGACCTCCGGGTGCCGATAGTAGCCGCAGCCTTCCGCGTAGAGCACGATGTCGATGTAGTCGCGGTAAGTCAGCGGACCGCTGGCGCACTTTTGGCGAACGATCTCCAGGATTTGTGGCTGCGGTTCGGTCATCGACAATCAACTTGCTGCCTTCGTAATAAGAAACAAGAAAAGTCTTCTCACTTCCTAATTCTCCCACCTAACTGCTGTGCATGCTCCTCTCTGTTGAAAGTTCCTGCGATGAATCGGCTCTGGCGCTCTTGGATCCGGCCAAGGGCATCGTCGGAGAGTGGGTGCACAGTCAAATCGATCTGCATCAGGAATACGGCGGGGTCGTGCCGGATCTCGCCAGCCGGGAGCATTTGCAGAACTTTTTTCCCCTGCTGGAAGTCTCCGGCGTATTGCAGCGACGCGGGGAAGTGTCGCGGATCGCCGTGACCAACGGTCCCGGCCTGGCGGGATGCCTCGCGCTGGGGATCGCCTTTGCCAAGAGCCTCGGGCTGGCCTGGCAGGTGCCGGTGGTGGGGGTGAATCATCTGCGGGGCCATGCTTTTTCACCCTTTATCGATCTTCATGAGTCCTCACCGGCTGAATTTGAGCTGCGGCTGCAAGAGCTCTTGCCGCACTTGGGCCTGATTGTTTCCGGCGGCAATACCATCCTGTTCCAGTTGGACACGGACCGGCGTATCGAGGTGCTGGCAGAGACGGTCGACGATGCTGCGGGCGAGGCCCTGGATAAGGGTGCCAAATTGCTGGGGTTACCGTATCCGGGTGGACCGGTAGTGGAGAAGTTGGCGACGGCGGGCGACCCGCAGGCCTTCGACTTTCCCAAGGCAATTGCCCCGCGCAATGAGCGGCGCTTCAGCTTTTCCGGGCTCAAGACCAGCCTACGCTACCGACTGGAAAAAATGAGCGATGCCGAGTTGGCCGCCGCACTGCCCGATATCTGTGCCTCGTATCAGGCGGCGGTCATCGCCCAGCTAGCCGGTAAGACCAGGCACCTGCTGGAGGGCAAACGCTACCAGAGCCTGGGCCTCTCCGGCGGGGTTTCGAATAACCTCGCCTTGCGTGCCGCCATGGAGCATCTGGCGGCGCGCTATAATCGACCCTGCCTGATTGCCCGCCCCCAGCATACCGGCGATAATGCCGCGATGATTGCCTTTGCCGCCTATGTGGACCCTACTGCCACCGCCACAGAATTCACCATCCAGCCGGCACTCCGGCTCTGACCAACCGATATGTGTTTTAAGCGCACTTTCCCCAATATTTTAAAGTTGACCAAATATGCAGCAACTCGATGAATTAACCGCAACGATCACACGGCTTGAAAAGCACATCGAGTCCCAGGACATCGAAGTGTATCGCCAGCAACGTCAGATCGACGCGCTGCAAAAACAGCTCAAAAAGCTCGCCGACCGGATCGATGTGGCAGAACAGGGGGGCGAATCACCTGGCTCGCCAGCCGACGAGCGACCGCCGCACTACTGAGCAGGGATGAATGGATCTGTGGTGTCTGCGCTCGCGCATGGCACCATCGCCGTTCAGGCGATGGCAAGCACGGCCGAGTTCCGTGAGTTCAATCCTTAATAGAAGCCAGCTCCATTCTATTCGCGCACGGCATTTTTTACTCGGTTAATTTTGTTTTCACTTGCTTCCCCTTTTTTCCTTGCCTCACCCAAACACCCGCTTCCGCATACCCTGAATGGTCGCTAGGCCGTGCCAATCGGCACCAACCATCGGATGCACCCTGGGTGGATACTTGCGTCCTTTCTCCTGCTGCCAAGACTCCACAAAACCGCGCACAAACTCCTGACTACCCAGAATCGCCCCATCAGTAAAGTAACGCACCCGGCAGCGCAGCACCGTCGCCCGCGGCAGCAACGCCTTCTCCTGTTCCAGCACCTGCAAGGCCTTCGCCCGCTCCGCTTCCGAGAGCCCCGGCTGTCCCGCCCGCTTACCAAAGATCAACTCCCGGTGCATCCGCAAAGCATCCGCCACCGACACCTGCTGGCCAC
>PXBU01000074.1 GCA_003566795.1 Puniceicoccaceae bacterium
CAATATCTAGTCGGTGAACTGCCGGATCCCCTGCGCCAGCTCTGGGTGTCTTTTGTCGAGAGCACGGCAGTGCACACTTTGAAGTGCGAGCGGGCACCGGTGGGGCGTCCCCTGCCCGAATTTTCGAAGATAAGCGCCGCCCTGGATCAGGGGGTCGAGGACGCGGCCGCGGCCACGCGCTTCATTGTAGTGGCATTCAGTTTTGGGGTGAGCTTTCCGTTTTGCTCACTTGCTTTTAAACATCTGCTACCGATCTGGCCGGAACTTCGGCAACAGGGGATTGAGTTTATCTGCCTGTTTCCACCGGAGTCGGCACCCCATTCGGGCACCCAGCCAACTTCAGAAGAGCAGGTGCCCACGCTAATCGATGCGGGGGCCGAGTGCGCCGCGCACTGTGGCTTGCGCATGCCTCTGGAAGAGCGCTTTCGACCGCTGGTGGAAGAGGTCGCCTGGTTTCCGGGACATGCTGCCGGCGAGGTGCCGACCGCACTGACTTTGCCGGGCACCTGCATCCTCTCCCCGCAAGGCATTCTGCTCGACCGGCACTTGCCCGCCGATGTGACCCGTCGACTGCCGCCGGAAGAAATCACCGCGCGGATCGAGAACTTAAACGATTCAATTAGCCAATCGAACCCAAACCCGGAACAACGCTCATGAGTCACGCAAACAACGCCACTCTCGCTATGGACGAAATCGTCAACGAGCACTATGATGCCGTCTTTCGCTACGCGCGCTCACTGGTTTTCACAGTCGCGGATGCGGAGGACCTGGTGCAGACGACTTTCCTGAAACTTCAGCGCAACCTTGATCGCATTCGCGATGGCAAGCGTGTGCGGGGATGGTTGATCAACACGAACCGCCGCCAGTTCATCGACGGCTACCGGCACCGGAAAAAGTTCCCCAAGGTCTCGGTCGACGCCCTCGAGGTGCAGCCAGCCGCCCAGTCAAGACACCCCTGGGAAAAGCTGGACGCCGTCGAAGTCTTGAACGGACTGCATCAACTGCCCGTCAAATACCGCGACCCGCTCACGCTGTTTTACTTGCAGCACCAGTCCTACAAGGAGATTGCCGCTACGCTGGACATCCCCATCGGGACCGTCATGTCCCGCATTCGCCGCGGCAAGGACCAATTAAAGGCATGGATGGTCGCGAAGAGCGCTCAACCAGCCGAACTTCAAAAACCTTGAACGAGGCTCAGGCTCGTGGAGACGTTTCTGCGGTCTGGTCGGAGGCTTTTATCAAAACAGGCTTCTTATTACGCTGTGGCTATAATCCTCTCCCAGGTCACTTTGGTCGTTGAGGCCCCAGTGGTAGCTTTGGTAAGTCACGCGAAAATCCCCGGCGAGAAAATCGCGGTGTTGTTCCGGGCCGAAGCGGCGTAGCACCGCTTCAATGCTGTGTTCGCCGGTGTAGTCTTCGGAATACCAGCGGAAAATGCGGGAGACCTCCACGGTATTGCGGAAGCGGCCGGTGTCGAAGGCGTTGAGATCTTCGCGCGCCAGCCAGGTGCGATAGCGTTCATCCATTTGTGCTTTCCAGGTATCCGGCAGGTAGGCGCGGTTGAGCAGCGGTGGGCAGCTGCGTGCGGCGCAGACCACGATCGCATGCACTTTCCAGCCGATCATAGGGCGCAGCATTTCGTGTTCGATGTCGTCGACGCTGACCTTCTCTCCGCCCATGGTGTGGCGCTTGCCGTCAAATGGATCGTCGAGCAAGCGAATGCTCTCAGTGGGATAGTGATCGAGGATAAACTCGATGGTGAAGGCGTTGTAGGCGTTGATGAGGGCGGCGATTTCCTCATCACCCTCTGCCGGGGTTTCCGGAGTCGGCGCGTATTGAGCGAGATATTCCTTCAGCGCGTCCAAATCCGACCGGTTGGCCTTCCAGCGACTGTAATCGACCATGCCTTTGTCATCGACGTATTTTTGCAAGAGGCTGTCGAGTGGTGCGTGGTCGATGCCGCTGGGGACATCGGGGAGGGCATGAGCGCTGGTTGCGGTTCCGACCAGTCCCACGAGGAGCAATGCCAGGAAGGCACTTATGTGGCGGGCCGGGTGAAGTGCGGAATGTGGCAGAAGTGTGGTGAAAAATTGCATAGGTTCGTTCATTTGGTAGGTATGCTGTTACGGAGTCGGGCGGCGGCGGGCGCCTCCCGTCAGCATAAATGACGAAGCCGGGGTGGATTTATTTCATGATCGATCCTACAGCCCGTATTTGCGGATGCGGTCCCGCAGTGTGCTGGGGGCCATTTTCAGGTGGGCGGCTGCGCCGTTCACGCCGCCGATCACTCCGTTACAGCGGGCGAGGGCTTCGCGGATGGCTTGCCGCTCAATCGCCTCCATGCTTTGGGGTTCAGCAGCCTGCTCGCGCTCCTGCGCGGGCGGGGCCGAATCAGCGGCAGGTGGGTCCTTTGTCGCCACAGTATCGCCACGCGGGATCACATTGCGCAGAGCCAGCTCCGGGCCAGTCGATAAGATGAGTGCCCGCTCAATCACGTTCTCCAGTTCTCTCACGTTGCCGGGCCAGCGATAATTTTCCAGTTGCCGGATCGCCTCCGGAGGAATCTCGCGGGCCGGACTTCTGACCCGCGTGCCGTGTTTGAGCATGAAATGCTCGGCGAGTGGTGCGATGTCACCCTTCCGGTCACGCAGGGGCGGTAGTTGCAGGGGGAATACATGCAAGCGAAAATAAAGATCCTCACGGAAGTTGCCGCGCGAGACCTCCTGCGCTATGTCGCGATTGGTCGCGGCGACGATGCGCACATCGCAGTTGCGGGTTTCGTTGCTGCCCACCCGCTCGTAGGCACTTTCCTGCAAAACGCGCAGGAGTTTGCTTTGCAGGCTGAGCGGCAGCTCGCCCACCTCGTCGAGAAAGAGCGTGCCGCCGTCGGCCAACTCGAAGCGACCGATGCGCTGTTTAATCGCACCGGAGAATGCCCCCTTCTCATGGCCGAACAGCTCGCTTTCGATTAAGTCGGGTGGCAGTGCGGCACAGTTTAGTTTAACCAAGGCCCGGTCACGGCGGGCACTGGCCTCATGCACGCGTCGCGCGACCAGCTCCTTCCCCGTGCCGGTCTCACCGGCTATGAGCACGGTAGAGTCGGTCGGCCCCACGCGCTCGGCCATCTCCAGCACTTCCAAAAAGCCCGGATCGCGGGCGACAATGCCTTTCTCCCCCGGATTACTTTGGGCGATCTCCTCTCTCAGGTAGGCGTTTTCGTCCGACAGGCGGTTTTTGAGTGCTTCGATTTCCCGGTGAGCTCTGGCCAGCGCCGTCTCCCGGGCCCGTCGCTCAGAGATGTCCTCTGATGCAACTATAAAGGCTTGGGTCGAAACACGACCCAAGCAGGAATAAATGCCCCATTGCCGCGTCAGTAAAGTATCGCAGTGCCCTGACGCAAAGCCCGCCCTAAGTGTCTCCCTATTTTTCAGCTCCGCTTCCCGACAGTTCGAGTCCCGCACGATGTCAAACCAACACCTGCCGCTCATCCCCCCTGAAGCTACCTTAATCTTCGTCTACCACAGCGAAAGTGGCCTGTTCCATACGGCGGTCGGATGGGTTCACAAATTAATGTCCCCCGCCACCTACGACTGTCCCCTTTGCGCGCAGATAACCGGTCCGTGCGGGATGTTGCGTGCCTGGCGCACCTATGTGGAGGGCTTGCCCCTCCGCGTTCGTTACCTCTATCGCGATACGTTGCCGACGGAGCTACCTGAAGTCTCCAATTTGAAAACGCCTCTGGTATTGCTGCACATACCGGAAAAACCGATCGCCGTAGTGCTCGGTGCCGAGGAGATACGACGGGCCGACTGCCTCTCGACGCTGATCGCGTGCCTCGATGAATCGCTCCGCTACGAACTGAAGCTGCGACGGGTCGGTGCCGCTTACGACGGTGCCGTTTGAGTGTCCATCGGGGCCACTTGCATGTTGAGTGGGCAGGATTGAAAGGGGTGTCCTTGAGTTTTCTATTTTAGGTTTTGAAACCCTCCGCCTCGGCGGCATCGCGGAGGCGGAGGTCGCCGGTCAAAAAAGTGAAGCCTCGGGTTTTTTCCTGACAAACAACCAAACCGGCCGCCAGTTGAAAGGCATCGGCCGCGCGGAGCGGATGCGTCCGCAGGAGACGGAGTGCGCGCTCCCGCACCGCGATGGTCGGCTGAACCTCGATCCAGCTCTCGGATAGCATGTCCAACCGCACCCTGGCCTTCGCCTCGTCCTCACGCCCCAGGCTCCCTTCGCGTTTGCGCCGGCACAGAGCGGATTCGATTTCCGCCAAAGTCCCATACCACACGACCACGCTCGGGTCTTGGCTCAATTGCGCCTCCCGCAAGTCCGAATCTGCCTCAGTCAGCAGAAGCGGTGTCAGAGCAGAACTGTCCCAGTAAATCATCGCGCCTCACGTTCCTCCAAAATTGCCCTCGTCAGGTCATCGCGGCTCTCGCCTCTGGGGCACTTTAAAAAGCGGCCCATCACGAGCGATTTTTGGGGTGGCGAGACGATACCGCGGGCCGAAAGCCCCGACCAATCATCCGCCAGGTCGCCATGCACCAAAGGTTGCAGCGAGGCGACCGGTTTGCGCCGGTCAGTGATCAGAATGGTCTCACCGGACGCCACCTCTTTCAATTGCGCCGAGAGATTGTTTTTTAAACGAGTCACACTAGTCGTTTTCATCAAGCCAGATTGGCCCTTTTATTGAAAAAAGTCAACTTCTCGTATCTTCATTTCATGTTTGCCGTTTGAAGCAGGCAATTCAGCGGACACCCGTAAAATACAGACAATCCAAGTGACTCCGCCATGCTCTAAAAAGTGGGTGTCCTTTAAATATTAAATAAATTCTCACTGGATACCTCAAAGAGGCATCGTGGGAAGTGATCACCTTTTAGGCGAACTCACGGCGGTATTATTCTTGGATAAATCTGCTCCCGCCAGCAATCCCACGCCCAGGACAATCGCGGTCAGCCCGATGAGTAAAGCTGCCGTGATCGTCTGTTGGCCGACGGCGAAACAAAACCAGAGCACCGGGAAGGCGACATAGGCGGCATCGTAGGCGGCAATGGTTTCGCTGGCCCGTGCCCCCCGGTGGTGGGCGAGCTGGGTCAGCCCAAAGGCGAGTCCGGCACCCAGAAAGCTGATCGCGAACAAGAAAATGCCGAAACCGGTTGTAGGGAGAAAGGCGGGCCCCTCACCATCGAACTGGGCAATCCCCTTCAGTAGCGAGTCGACCGCCAGGTAAAATCCACCCAGCCCACCGATGAGCCAGCCGCTCCGCAGCCCCGTGCGAAACACCACCAACACCACGCAAAGACCGATGCCCGCGACGATGAGAATGCCCCTCGGATCAACCGTGTTCATTGCCGGTTGCGGCTCAGTGAAGAGATGCTTCGCCAGCAGTGCCACACCTGTGACCAGCAGCAATGCACCGATATAATCCCGTTTGCCCGGACACTGCCCCAGCTTTAAGCAAGAGAAAATGAGCAAGACCAACAGCCCACTGGCA
>PXBU01000266.1 GCA_003566795.1 Puniceicoccaceae bacterium
CACCATTCACCGTACGAGTCATGCAGTGGTAGGCAGATTCACCCTCAATTTTCCATCTTCGTATATTCATACCTTCGAGATAAGCTTATCTGGCATGATGTCAACATATATTTTGCCAGGCAAAATATATTATCTCGAACGGTGTCAAAAGTAGCAGCATTAAAACATAGCGTAGACGCGCCTTAAGGACTGTATGGCATCCCTGATGAGGCTGTTAACACGCAGGTGATACCTGAGCCTACGTATAAATTTTAGGTTTATCTGGGAGCGTTTACGCAGTTGGGCATAGAGTAATGGCGAGTGTTTGCGGTCGGCTTTTTTGCATTGTTCGCGGGCCTGGTGGTTGCGTCGATCACACCGGAGGGTTTCACTGGGGTTGTTTTGCTCACCGATTTGCTCGTCCCTTTCCGGCTCCCTGTCGCAATTGACCGGTGCTCATACGTTTGAGCGCGTGCATGTCGTGCTCGCCCTTCTTGCGGCCACCCTGCAAATCGGCCGCAGTCAGATGGGTCAGGGCATGGCCCAGTCCTGCAGGAAACCGCGCCCACTGCGCTCCTCGCGGAGCACACGGAGGTCCCCATACGGACGCCCTCAGGCCTACTCAAAGCGGAGAGTATCGCCTTTTTTATCAGCTACTTTTGACACCGTTCAATTACCAGAACGCCATGTTACCTGCACTCGTTCAACTTCAGTTCTTCTGTCAGGCTGAGCTTGCCGGCGGGATCGCAATCAGCCCGCAAGCCGACAAATCCTGCGGCGAACCGATCATAATAGGGCCAAAGGAGGGTGCGGTCGGTTGCAGGTATTGCGAGTGCGTCGATTGTATCTCTACTAAAGAAGCAGAATCTCCCCTCATCAATCTCTGGCGGCAGGCGCTCGACTCGCTTCAGGCTATTGAATAGAAACATTAACCAATGGCCCGAGCCTTCGTAGCTCTTCTCCGAGATATAGCCGAAACAATGTAAATCTTCGTCCGTAAGCGTCAGCTGAATTTCTTCCATGGCTTCTCTTTTGGCACATTCGTAGGGCGATTCACCCAGGTGCATGTCAAGCTTCCCCCCGATAGGGCTCCAACAACCAAGATTGGGTGCCTTGCGACGTTCGATTAACAGATGCTCGCCGGCAGGATTGCGAACAAAAACAAGCGCACTGATTTTGAATGGAAGCACAGAAGCCATACCACCTTAAGTTTCTTGGCCTGCCATGGAGTGCAAGTGAAATCCTCGGTGGGGTCTTTTCCCTTATACGATTCAGTCATTAAGTTGATAATGCCAATTTTACTGTGAAAAATCTCAGAAAGTGATTGCTATCACCTGACGGCATTCGTAATGCTGCTTTTTTTATCCGATAAAAAGTCTTACCCCTGTATACACCAATTAATAAGATGAAGAAAATTTTACCCTTAGTTTTCGCGTTCTTCCTGTTGACCGGCTCTCTGGTCGCGAATGAAGCAATCACGGTCGATCGGGTGAATTTTAACTCGCTGCGCAACGACTGGATTCAAATGGAGGTCCGCCTCCGGTGCAATGCCAACCCCTCGCCAGAGGCGCGTCATTCGCGCTTTGTCGAAAACATCCGCATCAAGGTTTATATCGCGTTCGAGCGTGATGCCGAGGCTCGATTGTTTGACTACTACGCTTCAGAGGTCGAGATCGTCGCTATGAAGCAGAATGATCGGAGTAATGTTTATTTCTACCTTCCCGGCCCGATCGTCGAGCGGGATCGATTGAGGAAAGACCCCGATTTTTTCTACGTTGAGATTTCCGTTAATGATGAGTTGCAGGCGCCGCAGAGAGATGCCATGAGCCGGAGTATTCCGAATTTGGAGATCCTCGAGTCTTTCATCTCAAATGCGAACTCGGGAAGCGTGGAGAATGAAGACCTGCTGATGCCCATTTATTTAGTGCCAGAGGTAGACCGTGGGCGCATTGGTGATCTGCCAGTGTTTTTGCGCCGTGACGGGAACCGGTAATCCGATTCAATTCTTGCGGTGCGTTTATCTGTCCATACACATTCCAAGCTGATCCATGAGTAGCTCCAAGCAATTAGTAATCAACTGTGGCGCCAGTCGCATCACTGCCGCGGTGACAGAGGTAACTTCGGGCGATCTCAAGTTGAACCGGGTGGTCACGGTGCCGCTGGATTATGATTTTACCGATGATGAGGCCTGGTTGGGGGCGGTGAAGCAAGCCCTGCAAGAGATTGCGCGCAAGCATCGTTTCTCCGGCAAAGCTTCGATCATCATACCCGGCAATCAGGTCCTGACCAAGACGATCCGCATCCCGCAAGTTGAAAAGGCAAAGCGTGCGCAGATTCTGGCATTTGAGGCGCAGCAAAACATCCCTTATCCTCTGCACGAAGTTGTTTGGGACAGCCAAGTGGTTGGAGACGACGGAGTGGAGACTGAAGTCCTGTTCATCGCCTGCAAGTCGAATACAATTGATGAAATTTGCCGCAGCGTGTCGGCAGCCGGTATCACGCCCGAGCGAATCAGTGCTGCCACCATCCTGGAGTATAATGCCTTGCAGCTGGCATATCCGGATGAGGAAGAGGATGTGCTGCTGGTAAACATCGGTGCACGCTCGAGCAACCTTATCTTCAAAAGTTCCGCAGGACTGTTTGCGCGGAATATTCAGCTGGGCGGGAACACACTCACCCAAAACATAGCGGATAGTCTGGGTAAATCCTTTGTGGAGGCCGAGAGCATCAAAAAGCGGTTTTTTACCGGTGATCTGGATTATACCGATGGAGATTCGGGAGCCAAATTACTACAAAACTCGGCGGATGCTTTCGTCCGTCGTATTAGTCAGGAGATAACCCGTTCGATTGTAAATTACCGGCGGCAAAAGAACGCGGCTGCCCCGACGCGGATCCTTTTGACGGGCCGGGGTGCTTTGCTGCGCGGCTTGGCCGAGCAGCTCTCAGAACGTCAAAAGGTTACCGTTGAGTTCTTTGACCCTCTCGGTGGTATCCTTGTGGATGGAGAAATAACCACAGATGCGGAAGACCTTCGTTTCGAGACCGGGGAAATTATCGGTGAGGCCGGGCGCGAGCTACTGGACGACAGTGTGGGTGTTAATCTGCTGCCCGCAGAAATACAATCGGAGATCGCCTTCCGGGGAAAGAAGCCGTTTCTCTTGGTCGCTGCCGTCTGCATTGCGCTGGCTCCATGGCCAGCATATATTGGATATAAGGAGCTCGCCGCTACGGAGCAAAAGCAGGCACAGGCCCTGGAAGCGCAGTTGCCTCCGCTCCAGTCGCGTTTGTCTGCCATTGATGAGAATGCAGCACGGGTCCAGCAAATCAGCAATTCGATTGAACAAGTCAGGGGGTTGGTGAACTCGAAGGCCAACTGGATTCAGTTTTTCGCTGAAATGCAGGAAAGCCTGATGCAGGCAGAGGATGTCTGGCTGGATGAGCTCGCAGTGGTGCGGGAGCGCGGTGCAGACCAAGAGCGTTCTACCTTTGAAATTGTTGTCAGTGGGAAAATGTTGGTGCGGGAGACAGCCAACGAAGAGGGCATCAATCAAGATGTCTTGACCCGAAGAATTCGAAGCTTGCAATCGAGTTTTGAAAACTCCGAGTTTGTCGATGCCTCCAGACCGCCAAGTATTAACTGGGACACGCTCCGGAGTGGCCTCAATGTTTTACCCTTTACGATCAACCTGGTGGTTGATGCCTCCATCACCCTATAGGACGAATGAGCTTTCTTAAGAAAAACCTTCTCTTATGCATTGTAGTCGCACTCTGTTTAGTGGCGATGGGCGTTGGTGTTTGGATGACGCTGAAAGAGCGCGGCGAGCTGGAAAGTGCCCAGCGCAATTCCGCCAGCATCGAAGCGCAGCTTCGGAGCCTGTTAAATGCCGATCCTGCGCCGACAGAAGAAAATCTTGCAGCGGCGAAAATGAATTTGAGTGAAGTTCAGGAGGCACTAGCTCAAATCCGGGCGGAACTTCAAAGCGGTGCTGTGCTGGATATTTCGGAGGATGGTGTCAACGTGATCGCTGGCATCCAACAGTATATTACCAAGTTCCAGCGCGCTGCTGCCAGTCACACAAATGAGGCGGGCGAGGCGTTCCCCATCACTACCCCCAACAACTTTGCATTCGGTTTCGAGCAATTCATTCGACAAGCTGATGTCCCGGATGGTGCGGCCAAAGTCGCCCGCTTAGACAAACAGCGCCAGATTTTAGACTATTTGATGACGCAACTCATGGAGGCAGAACCGCATTCAATCGATGCCGTTAGGCGAGAGGTGCTGGAGTCCACCGGCGAAAGGGCACAGCGAGCCTTTACCATCAGTCCGAATATCTCTGCGCGGGTGCCGGGAGCCATCGACACCCTGGCATTTAGCGTAACTTTCACCGGGTATACCGACTCGTTACGAAAGTTTCTCAACCGTCTGGCTGATCCCGATTTACCGATCGTAGTCCGCAGCATCGAGGTTAATCGGCCGTCCGTTGCCGCCCGGGAATCCACTCCCACGCGCTCGCGCTCGGAACCGAGTCGAAACATTTTTGATCTCTTTGGTGCGGAAACTGACGCGCCCGCAGCACGCTCAAGTTCGGGTGCTGCGGCCTCCGACGTGCAAAAGCCTGTGATTGAGGAAAATGTTTCCCGCTTTACGGTCATCCTTGAGTTCATCGAGGTCATTCTGCCGGAGACACATAACCAAGAAGTTTCTGATCCTGCATGAAAAATTTTTACGATAAGCTGCTGTTACTGCTTGGACTTTTAGCCCTGATTGGTGGTGGGTTCGTTTATATGTCAGCAACGGGTGAGCTCGCCGATCAAGGTGAGTTGCCTGTGTTCCCCCCGGCGAATAATCCCTACCTGCCTAAACCAGTGCCTGACTCCGATGCCAGAGATGCGGCATGGCCGGAGCCGGTGCATCAATCTTCCGGACCCAACTGGCTCTACGATGTTTTTACCCCGCCTAAGATCTACCTCGACCCGGATGGAAATTTTACCGCGGAACCGCCACAACCGCCGCAACCGCCGCAACCCTTCGGAATTTACCTAGCCGAGATGGAGCGCAAGCCGTTCCGTCTCCAAATGCAGGGCTTTAGCGGGGACCGCAACAGGCCGGAAGAAGCGGTGCTCTTCTTCTTCGATGAGGAGCGGCAAGTGCGGTTCTTTATCCGGCAGGGTATGACGAATGCGGATTCCGAAGTCGAGCTGCTCAATTTCAGTGTTGACCGTCAGATTGATGAACAGAGCAACGTCGTCGAAGTGACTGCGGTCGCAACTATACGGGACTTGCGCAGTGGCGAAGAATTAAAGCTCAATGATGCTTCTCGCTTGTTTGAACCTGAAATAACCGTCGTCTTCCGCTCGGAGCAGGACAGTCGCATCGACGTAACCCTGGAGGTCGACCCGGATGAACCGGTCACTTCTTTCGAGACGTCGCAGGGAAAATATATTTT
Source organism: Puniceicoccaceae bacterium (assembly GCA_003566795.1). Taxonomy (GTDB): domain Bacteria; phylum Verrucomicrobiota; class Verrucomicrobiia; order Opitutales; family Coraliomargaritaceae; genus Coraliomargarita_B. The sequence goes on from PXBU01000266.1 coordinate 5,427, forward strand.
GCGGGAAATAAATCTTGAAGAGCGGTCCGTAACCTTAGAGAAACAAGCTTCCGAAGACCATGAAGCTG
>PXBU01000042.1 GCA_003566795.1 Puniceicoccaceae bacterium
CGCATTGACAAGGCCAAGAGCGCCGGCAAAAGTCCCTTCGGCAAAGACCTCCCGCAGGCTCACATCGGCCGGGATTTCAGGCTCGAAGGGTGCAGGGTGAGCGCCATAAGCACTAACCTAAAATTGACTTTCGCTCCAATCTTGCCGTAGACTTTGCAAATGGCGAGTTTGATTGACGAAGAGTGGTGTGTGCTGGCCAGTTTTTTGCCGGAGGGGTGGCGGGAACTGGCTCGGGAAACCGGCGCGATGCGCCGGGCACGCGGTGAGGTTCAGTCGGCGGATACGTTGTTGCAATTGTTGCTGCTGCATGTGGCTACAGGGCTGTCGCTGAAGCAGGCGGTGGCGCGGGCCCGGGCGCAGGGGCTTGCATCGTTGAGCGATGTGGCGCTGCTGAAGCGTCTGAGAACATCAGAGGCGTGGTTAGCCGAGCTCTCGAGGCAAATGTTCCAGCGTAGCCGGTTCGACGCTTGGCCGGCGAAAGCATTGCCTGAACGGCGACTTCGGGCGGTCGATGCAACCACGATCCAAGAGCCTGGCGCAACAGGCACGGATTGGCGGGTGCACTACTGCATTGGTCTACCGGATCTGAATTGCGATTACTACGAACTGACATCAGCCCGTGGCGGGGAGACCTATATGCGCGTGCCGGTGACGCCCGGGGATGTGATTCTCGGCGACCGAGGCTATTGCCACCGCAGCGGTGTGGCGCATGTTCTGGCGCAGGATGCGGATGTGGTTGTGCGTTTGAACAGCGGCCTTTTCCCGCTGCTCGAATTGGGCCGTTCAAAGAGGTTTGACTTGGTGGCGCATTTGCGCGGACTGTCGGGCTGCGAGCCAAGCGAATGGCCAGTACGATTTGAAGGCGGTGAACGTATGTGGACGGCGCGCTTGTGCGCGATCCGGAAAAGCGTGGCTGCGGCGGAGCAATCGAAAAAGAGAGTCCTGAAACAGGCTAACAAGAAAGGCCGCACGGTGAAGCCAGAAACTCTGGAATGCGCGGAATATATATTTGTGTTGACCAGCTTGAGCCGTGACGAGCTCAGCGCGGAGGAGGTGCTGGAGCTTTACCGTGCGCGTTGGCAGATTGAATTGTGTTTCAAGCGCTTCAAGTCTTTATTGCAGCTCGGGCACCTGCCAAAGCGCAACGACGCTTCGGCCCGGGCCTGGATTCAGGGCAAGCTATTAACAGTCCTGCTGATCGAGCACCTCGCCCGGGAAGCCCGGTTTTTTTCCCCCTGGGGATACCGCCTCGATCCGTCGCAGCCGCTGGTGTGAGTTCATTGAGGCGCGTGACGCGGTGATGTCTGTGCTGGCCCGCCCGCTGCGGCCTAGCGAGTTGATCCGACATGGCCCCGCGATAGGGCCGCAGCTTGCCAATTCGCCTCGCACGTCGCGACCGATGTGGGCGGAAGCTGCGACAGGAATCATTCTTTAGGTTAGTGCTTATGGGGTTAGGGGGTCCAGGGGGTTCGCGCAGCGCAGGCTCTAAGGTGATATCGGTGATATCATTTGGGCGAGTTTGCTCTGGGTATGCAATATGGCGCAGTTTGTGGTTCGGAATCTTGATGAGGATGTAAAGCTGGCATTGCAGCGGCGGGCGCGGGCGCATGGGCGCAGCATGGAAGAAGAGGTGCGCCAGCTTTTGCGGCAGGCTGTCCATGAAAAGCCCAGGGTGGTCGACCGCCTGGGTTCGCGGATGGCAGCGCGATTTGCAGACATCGGACTTGATAAGCCTTTGCCCGAGTTGCGCGGGCAAGTGATTGATCCGCTGGTGCTGGATCGTTGATCGTTCTTGATACCAATGTGCTGTCGGCGGTGATGCAGCGCCGGCCACCGGCTTCTGTGCTGGGGTGGTTGGATGCACAGGCCTCTGAGGCCCTCTGGATTACCAGCATCACCCTGTTTGAGGTCCGCTTTGGTCTGGCGGCGATGGACGACGGCCGGCGCAAGTCCGAGTTGCAGAGGGCTTTCGAAGCACTGATTGAGCAGGACCTGGCCCATCGGATTGTGGTGTTCGATGGTCTTGCGGCCGACCGTGCCGCGGGCCTGGCAGCTGAACGGAAGCTGCAGAGTCGCCCAGTCGACATCAGAGATACTTTTATTGCCGGCATTGCTCTGGCCCACGGTGCAAGTCTTGCGACGCGCATCGTCGCCCGATGTTCAGCGGCTTTTGGGGAAGCGCTGAGCGTGAGCGCTTTGCGCGTTCGGACTCCAACTGCGAGCGCATCGCTAATTTGACCGCTTCAGTGATCTTCAGGCCGATTTCGGCGGCCAGCTTGCGGGCAGAGTCCCTGTTGACTGCCAATGGGCGGCCTATTGCACTGAATGATTTCGGTTGATAGTGAGTCTCTGGAAGAAACCATGGAGGCGGTAAAGATTGGCCGTGCTCAGACGGCTATGCGGGGCTTGCGCGAAGAGGCAAGAAAGCGAGGTCTGGATCAGTTGACGGCAGATGAGATCGAGGCACTGATCGCTGACAGTCGCCAGCATCGCCCAAGGTGAGGCGGTTCGTTGTTGATACCAATGTGTTGGTTTCGGGAATTCTCTCCGAGCATGGCCCGCCCGGGTGGATCGTTGATCTGGTTGCAGCGGGAGAGTTGCGGGCGGTTTACGATAGCCGGATTCTGGCTGAATGCCGGGTAGTCCTCGTTCGACCGGAGTTGAGCCTGAATGCGACCCGGGTGGAGTCCGTACTTGCCGTCATTCGCGATCTGGGCGCTCTGGTAACGCCCTTGCCCTGGCCGAAACCTTTGCCTGACCTGGATGATGAGCCTTTTCTGGCTTGTGCCGGCGCGGCCGCTGTCCCATTGGTCACCGGAAACCTCCGGCATTTTCCTGAAGCGTATCGAATCGATGTGCTTGTCCTTTCGCCGCGGGAGTTTCTCGATTTTCTTCGGCTCTAGTCGGTGCAGTTCGTGAGGCTGCGCTCGATGGATGTGGCGGTTCTGCTGCCACCGGACCAGGTTCTGGAATGCGCCTGGCAGATTGCCGGACAGTTGGCTGGCGTACTGGTCCAGAAGATCACTTCTTTGTAACATTAGATTGGCAGCACTTCGTCGTGCTGGCGGTCGATCAGTCGTTGGTTGAGCTGGCCGGTGAATACGCGGATGCATTTGGTCTTCGGGCTTATGATGCCGTACAACTCGCCAGCGCCACCCGCCGCGATTCTCCCTATGAGACAATTATTGAATGGCAGAAGGGAAAACCATAAGAATGACCAAACCCAGAATCACCATCGCCGGCATCGGCTATGTCGGCCTGTCCAACGCCATGCTGCTGGCCCAGCACAATCAGGTCGTGGCGGTGGATATCGTCGCGGAGAAGGTCGAAATGCTCAATCGTGGCGTTTCACCGATTGTCGATGCCGAAATCACCGATTTTCTGACTAACAGGACGCTGGATTTTCGCGCCACGACAGATGCCGAAGCGGCCTATCGTGAGGCCGAATGGGTCATCGTGGCCACGCCGACCAACTACGATCCCGAGACCGATTACTTCGACACCGGAACGGTCGAGCTGGTCATCGCCCAGGTGCGCGCGGTCAATTCGGAGGCGGTGATCGTGATCAAGTCCACCGTGCCGGTGGGCTATACGGCCGGGCTGCGCGAGCGCCTGAATGATGCCAATATCTTGTTTTCGCCGGAGTTTCTCCGCGAGGGCAGGGCGCTGCATGACAATCTCTACCCCTCGCGCATCGTCATCGGCGAATGCTCGGAGCGGGCGCAGGCGTTTGCCGATCTGCTGGCCGGAGGCGCCATCCGCGAAGACATCCCGGTGCTCCTGACCGGCAGCACCGAGGCCGAGGCGATCAAGCTTTTCGCCAATACCTACCTGGCCATGCGCGTGGCCTATTTCAATGAGCTGGACAGCTACGCCATCTCGCACGGCCTGGATACCCGCCAGATCATCGACGGGGTCTGCCTGGACCCGCGTATTGGCAACCATTACAACAATCCGTCCTTTGGCTACGGCGGCTACTGCCTGCCCAAGGACACCCGCCAGCTGCTGGCCAATTACCGTGACGTGCCCAGCAACATCATCAAGGCCATTGTCGATGCCAATACCACGCGCAAGGACTTCATCGCTTTTTCCATCCTGGACCGCGAACCAAAGGTGGTTGGTATTTATCGCCTGATCATGAAGTCTGGTTCGGACAACTTCCGCGAGTCGTCCATCCAGGGAATCATGAAGCGGATCAAGGCCAGGGGGGTGGAAGTGATTGTTTATGAACCGGAACTGGATCAGGCGGAGTTTTTCCACTCCGAAGTGCTGAGCAATCTGGATGAGTTCAAGGCCCGCTCGGACGTCATCGTCACCAACCGCCGCTGCCAGGACTTGTCCGATGTGGAAGACAAGGTGTATACGCGGGATCTGTTTGGGGTGAATTGAGGTGGCTGACCCCGGGCCCAAAATCCCGCCTGAGCCCCACTCACCGGTGTCCGGTGGTATCGTAGTCCTTTGGGTTTCGACACATGAGGTTGGCAGCACACCATGTGCGGCATCGTTGGCTACATTGGGGAACAAGAAGCTTGCACCATCCTGCTTTCCGGACTCCGGGAGCTGGAATATCGCGGCTATGATTCGGCCGGGGTCGCGCTGCTGGAGGCTGACCGGATCACACGCTACAAGGCGGTCGGCAAGCTCGACAACCTGATCAGCCGGGTCGGCGACTACCAGACCTCCGGCCCGGTGGCAGCCATTGGTCACACCCGCTGGGCGACCCACGGCAAGCCGACGGAAGCCAATGCCCATCCGCACGGCCTGGCCCACAGCCAGGTGGTCCACAACGGCATCATCGAGAATTACCTGACACTGCGCGAGCAGGTGCCGGGCGATTTCGTCAGCCAGACCGACACCGAGGTCATCGTCCATCTGTTCGAGGCCTTCCTGGCCGAGCAGCCTCCGGGCGATGAGGCTGCTCTGAACGCCTTTCGCGCTACCCTCGAAGCTCTGCAGGGTGCCTATGCCATCCTGTTGGTCACCGAGGTCCGGCCGGGCGAGATCTTCTTCGCCCGCCGCGGCTCGCCCCTGCAACTGTCACTGACCGACTCCGGTTGCTACTTTGCCTCCTCCGATGCACCGATGGTGGGCCTGTGCCAGCAGGCCATCTATCTGGAAGACGGGCAGTGGGGTGTGGCACGGGCATCTGAACTCCGGCTGTTCGATGCCGATGGTGCCAGTGCCGTACCCCAGCCCAAGCCCTTGCCGGCCACCGCTACGGCCGCGCAGAAGGAGGGCTTCCGCTATTTCATGGAAAAGGAGGTCTACGAGCAGCCCGCCGTGGTTGCCAATATCCTCACCGGCCGCATCGGCGACCAGGGCATACAACTCGATGAACTGCCCGCCGACTGGCTCAAGCAGTTCTCCTCGATCCCCCTGTGCGCTTGCGGCACCAGCTATCACGCCGCCCTGACCGGCGCCTATTTGCTCGAGCGTCTGGCCAAAGTGCCCACCCGGGTCGAGATCGCCAGCGAATTCCGCTACCGCG
>PXBU01000217.1 GCA_003566795.1 Puniceicoccaceae bacterium
GGGTCGACGTTTTCTTCGAATTCCTCGAAAAGATGGGGATTGAATTCTATTGCTGGCACGATCGGGACATTGCACCGGAGTTGAACAATCTGGAAGCCTCCAACCAGGCGCTGGATGCGGTGGTCGCGAAGCTCAAGGACAAGCAGCAAGCAACCGGCGTGAAGCTCCTCTGGGGCACTGCCTGTCTCTTTGCGCATCCGCGCTACTCGCAGGGAGCCGCCACCTCGCCCGACCTGAACGTTTTTAATTACGCCGCCGCGCAGGTAAAGAAAGCACTGGAGTGCACCAAGGAACTCGACGGCCTCGGCTACACCTTCTGGGGTGGCCGTGAGGGCTACGCCTCACTGCTGAATACCGACATGAAACGGGAGCTGGATCATCTGGCGGCCTTCCTGCACATGGCAGTGGATCATGCCGCCAAGATCGGCTTCGACGGCCCTTTCTATATCGAGCCCAAGCCGCGTGAACCTTCCACCCACCAATACGACTCGGATTCCGCCGCCTGCCTGAACTTCCTGCGCGAGTACGGCCTGATGGACAAGTTCCGGCTCAACATCGAGACCAACCACGCCACCCTGGCGGGCCACACGATGGAGCATGAGCTGACCGTCGCCATCAATGCCGGCATGCTCGGCAGCATCGATGCCAACCGCGGCGACGAGCTCATCGGTTGGGATACCGACCAGTTCCCGACCGACATCTACGGCACGACGCAGGTCATGCTCAAGGTGCTGGAAATGGGCGGCTTCAAGACCGGCGGCCTGAACTTCGACGCCAAACGGCGGCGTGAGTCGCATGAGCCGATCGACCTGATCCACGCCCATATTGGTGGCATGGATGCCTTCGCCCGTGGCCTCAAGATTGCGGCCGCGATCCGCGCTGACGGTCGACTGGGTGATTTCGTCAAGGATCGCTACAGCAGCTTCGACAGCGAACTGGGGCAAAAGATCGAGGCGGGCAAATGCAGCTTTGAGGATCTCGAGCAAATAGCATTGAAGAACGGGGAGCCCGTGGTCGCCAGTGGTCGCCAGGAAATGCTGGAGAACTTGGTCAACGAATTCCTGTAGTCATTAATTATGCTTACACTCGGCATCGATGCCTCCACCCAAAGTTGCTCAGCCATCGTGATTGACACGGAAGCTGGCAAAGTGGTCGCCGAAGCATCCATCAACTTTGGGGAACGCCTGCCTGAATATAAAGCTCCCCAGGGATTCATCCCGAACGGTGCCGATGGCGAGGTCCACGCCGACCCGCGCATGTGGCTCGACGCGCTGGATTTACTGCTCGCAGCACTCAAGGATCACTGCGACTTATCGAAGATCGCTGCCATCTCCGGGGCCGGCCAGCAACACGGCTCGGTCTATTTGAACGACAGCTGGTTTGAGACGGTGGGCTCACTCAGCCCCTCGCTGCCGCTCTCGACACAATTGGAATCTTGCTTGTCCAGATCCTCGTCCCCGATTTGGATGGATAGCTCTACGGGAGCCGAATGCCAGGAGATCGCCGCCGCCGTGGGCGGAAACGAAGTGGTCTGCGCCAAGTCCGGCTCAGTCGCGATTGAGCGCTTCACCGGGCCACAGATCCGGCGCTTCTATCAACAAAATCCCGATGCCTATGCGGCGACCGCTCGCATTCACCTGGTCAGCTCATTTATCTGCTCGGTCCTGTGTGGTGCAGACGCTCCCATCGACACGGGTGATGGGGCTGGCATGAACCTACTGAATATCCAGTCCTGGTCATGGGATGATGAGTTGCTTGCCGCCACCGCCCCAGGGCTCGGCGACAAACTTCCCGGCGTTCAGCCTGGCCAAAGCACTGTGGGCCAGATCGCGCCCTTTTTCGTGGAGAAGTTTGGCTTCGCCGCCGGCACCCCCATCACGATTTTCACGGGTGACAATCCCAGCAGTCTGGTTGGCATGGGGGCTAGTAAGCCGGGCAAACTCGTGATCTCACTCGGCACATCCGATACATTCTTTGCGGCCATGCCCGGCGTGGTCGCCGACCCCAATGGGTGCGGCCATGTGTTTGGCAACCCAGCCGGGGGCTCTATGTCGCTGCAATGTTTCGTCAATGGCTCGCTGGCCCGCGAGGAGGTCAAAGACCGATTCGGCTACGACTGGGACCGGTTTACCGCCGCTTTTGCCAAGACGCCCCCCGCTAACGACGGCAAGCTGATGGTCCCCTTCTTTCGCCCGGAGATCAGCCCGCGGGTTGACCTGAAGGCACCAATCCTCCAGGGCACCGAAGCCTTCGAGAACTGGCATGAGGCCGATGCTGCCATGCGTGCCTGCGTGGAGGGCCAAGTGATCAACATCAAGCGCTGCACCGAGTGGATGCAGCTCAAACCCGAGGTCATTTACCTCACTGGAGGCGCTTCCCAAAATGACGCCATTGCCCAGGTGATCGCGGATGTCTTTCAAGCAAAGGTCCAGCGTCTCACCGTCAGCGGTTCCGTCGGGCTGGGTGCCGCCATGCGCGCCGCCAACAACTCGCTGGACTGCGCACTGAGCGATCTTGAAGCCGCCTTCTGCCAGCCGGAACCCGGCAGCACTCTCACACCCTGTGCCGCTGCGAATACCTACGACGAGCTGATCAAAAACTTCAGCGCCTGCCTGGGCTGAGTGCTTCCGACACTGTCGCCTCCAGTGCCCTACCATCTTCCATATCTCCGAGAAAGACGGATAAACGAAAGATGTAGCGGTGGCGCCGTTCGCCACTCAAATAGGACTCGAAGAGTGCCCCCAGTGAGCGCGCCGCGTTGAAATAAGCCGGATTTACCCGGCTGATACGTACTTTCAGGATTTCGTAGCGGGCCTCAATCAATTCCCGCAGCGCCTCGTCGTCCCTCTCATTCCACAGCTGACTCAGGTTCAAGTGGGCGAAGTCCGTGTTCGAGAGGTCGGCGAGTGCTTCGATCCATTCGCGGGAAGCCTGCATGGTTTCCATGGGCTCGGTGGGCGATGCCAAGAAATGCTCCCAGGATGCCACCCACCAATCATCCAGCACAAAATCCTCGGCCAGAGGATCCCTTAATTGTAAAAACGTCGCGAGTTCGGAGGCGACATTTTCACCCCCGATACTCGCCTTCATCAGACGGCCTATCCGGGTGGTCGGCATATTGCTCCGTTCCATCGCCAAGAGGAAGGCATAGCCGTTGAAATCGGCATTTGAATCACTCCATTTGCGCTGCAACAATGATGCAACGGTCGGCGTGGCAGGCAGCTCCAACCAGTCCGCTACCCGGTTTGACTTGGCGGGACGCAATTGAAAATAGACTTTTGTCCCTATTGCTGTGGCCGGCCATTCGGGGAGGAACTGCGGCCCCGCTTGTCCGTGATTAAATATTGAATACCGCAGCAATAAAGCCTCCGTCAGGGCACGACAGGTAGTCAACAAACTCAATGACTCCCGCCAGTGAAGGTCGAGGTTAACGAAACCACGCTCACTAAATCGCACGATGTAATCACCCTCAAAATCCACAAATTCGGTCGGCTTTAAACTGACTAAAATTCGCTGTGGAAACTGCAGTCCACTCCGGTCGAGATAGCGCTCAGCCATTCGCACAATGTGGCGACTCAATGCTTCCACCTGAGTGACCGAACGTCCATGTAAGCCCACAACTTCAAACTGCGGGTTGCTCGCGGTGCGCAGCGGGCTGCCGGTAGCGGCTGTCGGCGAGACTGCAACCAATACCAATAGCCCGAAAAAAAACACCTGCCCCGCCACAGAGACCATTAGGAGTTCTTCAGGTTGAGAACTAAATTACCATCGACCACCTCAACCGAGTCGACACGGCCCCAGGCTTCGCGCAAGATCGGATACTCCTCGGTGGCACGAAAGCCATTAACAAGAGCCGAGAAGATCCGGGCGCCGAGCACGCGAGGGAACGGAACCGGCGCGCCCCCAACCTGCAACTGATGGATGCGAAGCCGCGCCGGGTTGCCCCCGGCGTAACTCACCCGGGCGCTCAAGACATAGTTCCCCTGAATGCCATAGACAGAGATCCGAGCTGGCAGATTCAAATAAACAGCGCCCTCCTGAGTGATACCAACATTCGGTCTGGCTGGCTCGATGACAAGACCATTGTCCTCTTCGCTGCTGTTATTCACTCCCGGGCGGAATTTGGCGGCAAGCCAGGCATTGATCTCGCCAGCACTGACCGTAATCGTCGGGGCCGAACCATCGATGAGTTGGGTACGACGGGACTCCCAGGTCGAGGAACCCAAGGTAGGCCCTTCGATGTAATAGGCCTCGCCGGGCATAGAGTAATGCGACTCCCGCTGCTCCTGCGCGTTCAGCTGCTCCTGCACACTAGAATACCCCTGCAGCGGAAAAGACATCAGGCAAAGAAAGCCCAGGAAGCTCCCGAACGCCATCAGCATCAGGGCATAGATGCCAGCGATCAACAGGCTTGTTTCAGAATCTTTCTTCATCACGTGTATTTAGGACAGTGTAGCCCAGCTCAGGGGGCAACCTTTTGTTGCTGCTCAATCCCACGAAAAAAAAGTGTGCTATAGGCGATCAGGGTAATGAAGCTGAAAAACAAGGCAAAGCCATATAGCGGCGCGGCCACCGCAAAGATTCCCACAAAGACCAGCGCCGGGGTGATGAACTTGGAAATAGCCCCCAGGCTCATCCGCAAAATCAAGGGCAGATTCAACAAGTCCTTAAAGTCAGCACGCCGATTATAGCGGTAAAGTGCGGCACTGAACAGAATCGATGAAAGCATAAACACCAGCGACACCAACAAGTAGGACAACGCTCCCAGGCTGATCAAGCCAATCAGCACCGAAACGGCCCAAGCCAAGAGAATCGGAACCAGCCAATAGACCAGCCAGACCACGGAAAACTTCAGGCCATCGACAAAAAGCTCTGGCCAATTATCCCACTCCGGCAGGGCGACCCGACCGGATCGCTTTATTTCCCGGGACAACCGCAGTAGATAACCAAAAGCGAAAAAGTTGACCACTGGAATGAAACAAAGTAAGCTACCTGCCAACACCTTCAGCCAAAAGCCGGGCATTCCTAGCAAGCGTGAGAAAACTTCTTCAAATATTGGCGTTTCCTTCATAGTAATTAACCCCCAAGCTAGCTCAGTGAACATAACATTGAAAGAAAAATTGCAGCAGATACGCCAAGGCGTGGACTCGGGCATGGATGCCCTGGTCCCGGCGGCAGCGACCCGCCCAACGCGGCTGCATCAAGCCATGCGCTATTCTTTGGAAAGCGGCGGAAAACGGGTGCGCCCCGCCCTGTTGATTCTGGCCAGCGAACTTTTCCCCACTCGCCAAGAACCGCTGGCTGCGGCTGTGGCAATCGAGTGCCTGCATACTTATACATTGATCCACGACGATTTACCCGCGATGGACAACAGTGACCTGCGCCGCGGCCGCCCCACCTGCCACCGGCAATTCGACGAAGCGACCGCCATTTTGGCGGGTGACGCCCTCCTCACCTATTCCTTTCAACTGTTGGCCCAAAC
>PXBU01000374.1 GCA_003566795.1 Puniceicoccaceae bacterium
AGCCCCGCCGCGGCGTGATGCTTCAAGCGGGTAAAGATCGCCCGCTCATCGGCCGCTTGACCCGACTCGGCCATATCCATGAGCGTCGGCGCACCAGGCTCGGTCAACTCACCACCGACCGCGAACTCGACCGGGTCGAAGTAAACCACTGCCGGGTCCATTCCGAAGGCGAACTTCTGCAGATTTGTGAACCCGTCGGGCTGGAGGATCGCGGCAGGTGCTGCCTCCTCGCCCGTGAGGTTGTTGGCTCCCGCCCAGTCACTATAAGGAGCACTCACCACGTTGAAGCTGGTGCTGCCGGTATGGCCTGCCCCGTCATCGACCGTGAAGGTCAGAGCACTCCCAATAGATATCGGAGTGATGCTGACATTCTCCAGCACACCGCTTACAAAGTTGGCCGAAGTGCCGGTGATGCCAGCCGTGCCCCCGTAGGTGACGGTGCCGGTGAAGGAGGTGGCGACCTCAGAATCCGCATCCAGCGCGGTGAGGGTGATGCCGGTGATAGCTGTGTCGACAGTCACTTGTGATGGCACACCGCTGATGGCGAAGGAAGCCAAGGCATTGCTAGTGTCCGACAAAGTTCCCGGATAGCGCACGATCACGATGCCAGAGCCACCGTCAGCGCCGACGCGGCTGTTGTTGCCGCCGCCGCCACCACTGCCGGTATTGGGGGCACCGGGAGTGGCGGGGGTGTCGTTATTTGCCCCGGAGCCGCCCACGCCGGAGCCCCCTTCGCCGAACGAGCTGGTGCCCGAGCCTCCTCCTCCGCCGCCGCCAGCGTAGACGACGGGCGAGCCGCTGGTGTTGAATGCGAGTCCAATGCCGCCGGGGCCGCCGACTTTCGGATCGTGCGGCGGGGAGGAAGGTGCTGCCCCGCCCGCACCGCCGCCGCCGCCGGCACCGTCGCCGCCGCCCGAAGTCCAGCCGCCGCCGGGGTTGCCGAAGCCACCGGAGGCGGATGAGGGTTGCTGCCCGGCTCCGCCGTCGGAATTGCCCCGGGAGCCGCCACCAGAACCGCCGGCGAGGCCCTGGGCGTTGCCCCCGGAGCCACCGCCGCCGCCAAGGGCGACGAGCGTGCCGAAGGCTGAATCGCCACCGTTGTTTCCAGGCGTGTTGCCAGAGCCAGCGGCCGCACCAGCTGCGCCGACCACAACAGCTTGCGAGCCCGCCACCTCGAAGGCTTCGAGATGGATCAGGCCGCCCGCACCACCGCCGCCAGCACCAGCGGTGCCGAAGGCGGTCGAACTGCCGCCGCCACCGCCGCCGCCGACCACCAGCACCTCGACGTTGATTGCAACCTCGCCGATTACCTCGAAATCGCCGCCCTGGGTGAAGGTGTGGATGTAAAACCCGTCAATGAAGGCGACGTCGCCGCCGACGGCCGCCTGGCCGTCGGCCATAACATTGAGAGTCTGCGAGACTTCCGCCGCTTGGTAGTTCGCGTCACCAGCCTGTGAGGCGGTGATGGTGGTGACACCCACCGCGAGCGGGGTGACGACGTTGCCGCTGACGGTGGCCACGGATGGAGTCGAACTGGTAAAGGTGAGTGGCAGCCCGGAGGAGGCCGAGGCGGATAATTCGAATGGCTCCGCGTCGACCACGACCGGATCGAGTGCGGCGAAATCAATGGTTTGTGGGGCTTGGGCCACCACCAGGGTGCCCGCCGCTCCACCCTCGTAATCGGGATGGGTGATGCTGCCAACCACGGCGTAGCTGCCGGCGTTGACCGGCGGGGTGCTATCCCCGTCGTAGGTGATTTCATAATCCAGGCCGGGCGGCGAGGTGGTAGCGGTGACCACGCGCGGGCTGCCGTCGTAGCTTTGTTCCAGTCCGTCCAGCGTCAACGTGGCCTGTTTCTTGGCTGCGGTGCCGGTGAGGGTCCAGGCATAGGGGGTTTTATCCGCGTCGTTGCTGGTGATGGAGACAGTGGCGGACCAAGGGCCCGCCGCCGCAGGTGTTACCGTGAACACCAGGTCCGTCTCGCCGGAAGGCGCGAGTGGGCTGGCAGGCTGGGTATCCACGACAACCGAACAATTCGAGAGGTTCGTGGCAGTGACCGGGGTGGTCATCGTGAGATCGGCATTGCCCAGGTTGGAGATAGTATGGGTGAACTGGGCACCCGCTCCTGCCTCGCTTTCGGAAACAGCGACCGTGCCACCGTTCTCGATGACGCCTGCGGGGCCGGAAACCACCATGAGCGGTGCCTCCAACGATCCTCCCGCCAAGGTGAGTGTGAGGCGCGGGCGGTGGGCTTCGGTGGGATGCTCGCGGGAGCGCAGGGCCAGCCACGCGCTTTCGTTTCGCCCGTCATTCGTCGTGGTGATGCCGAAGCCGTGGTTGCCGGACGGGGCATCCACCCAATCCTGCACCTTGGATAAACCGGCGGCATTCAATGTGATGGTAGGTACCGCAGCTCCAGCGGATGAGCTCGTGTTCGCGGATCCGTAGGAGGTGGCGGCGAAAATCCCGCTACTATTCGACCAGGTGGCGGTGCTTTCTCCCCAGCTGGCAGCGGCCTCGACGATCGTAAACGGTCCCGAATTAGCGTTGTCCTGGACAAAATCAAGGGTGGCGGACTCGATGGTGGAGCCAGGCGGAATGGAGGACAGGTCGAATCGGAGCAATCCACGCAGAACGTCATGACTGCTTGGAGGACCGCCGCCGCTCTGACGATTGAAACGAATCCGCTCTTCGGTGCCGAAGTTGGAGCCGGAGGCCTGATTGTGAATGTAGGTGTCGGCCACTGGGATGAACGTAGTCGTGGCCGACGAGCCCGCGAGGCCAGTAACAGTCCAGTGGTAGGGATCCCGATCAGGGTCGTTGTTGGCGATAGCAATGTTGAAGCTCCAAGTGCCTTCCGAGGCCGGGGTGACGGTCATGACCAGATCGCTGGACTGGCCGCCACCCAGCGGGGATGAGGGCTGCGCATCGACGCTGACTGAGCAGTTCTGCGCACCACTAATGGTGATCGGGGTGCTCAGCTCCAGCTGCCCGCCGCCAAGGTTGGAGATGGTGTAGGTGAGCTGGATACCTGAGCCGACGGCGGCGCCGCTGACACCGTCGACCCCGCCCACCTGGATGGGTGAGCCTCCACGCGCGACTTCCATCGAGATCGGGGCAGCCGATAAGCCGCTGGTTACAAGACTGAAATTTTGCTGATCGTTGGTGAGAGTATCCTTGTGGCTAATGACAATTTGCCAGATACCGGATTGCTGCGGGTCGTCGATGAGGATTTGCTCAACATTGTCGGTATGGTTATCGCCAGTGGTGGCGGGCAGGCTCATGGATTCCACCGTCCAGGTGCCGACGAAGGGCATGACGAAGGGCTCGTATTGCGTGCCATCAGGGGCGATAACACGCATGTCGAGATCGTTAACCAGCCGCGAATCGCGCAGGTCGTGAACGCTGGTGGCGGTGCCCGCCGGATCGGTCCAGCACAGGGTGGCGCGAATGGGCGAGACACCATCCCAGGCGAACGTATAAATCTGCGTGGGCGTCGACGTGCTCAATTCCGCCTCGACCATGCGATTCGCCTCTGGATTCTCATGATGGTCGATAATGAGGTCAGCGGCCTTTTGGGTGTTCATCAGGCCCCACCCGTAGTGATAATCCGGACCGGGATTGCCGAGACCAAATTCGCCGAGATCCGTCGCGGTGTGAATGATCAGGCCCTTGAGCATACTGGAGCGCATGTCGCCGCCAGGGAAGCGATCACGATAGAGTTGGACCAGCAGCGCGGCGGAACCGGCCGCATTGGGAGAGGACATGCTGGTGCCGGAACTGCTGTAATAGTGAGTGTCGGAGCTGGCACCGGTGGACGAGAGACCCACACCATTGGCAACAATGTCCGGCTTGATGCGGCCATCATCAGTCGGACCGCGGGATGAGAAGTTGGCCAAGCTGCTGCTAGCAGGATCGCGCACGCCGTTCGAGACGGCATTATTGGCCGCACCAACAGTCATAATGTTTTTGGAATTACCTGCGTGGCTGATGTTTTCGTAACCATTTGCAGCGTTGGTCGTCGTATTCCGGTAGAGTCCATCGCCCGGCGGGTGAATCGCGGGGTCGTAGGTGACGGTGTTACCACCGATAATGACCTGATTTCCGGCCGCTGGATTACTGCTGTTATCGTTGCCCGCCGATTTAAAAATCAAATAATACGGTGCGTTGTAAGCGATGCCGTCCCAAGTTTCCGCCTGGGAGGTGTATTGACCAAACTGAGGGGCGAATGCATTCTGGTCGCTGCCGGAGCCATACCACTGCCAATTCGAGCCATTCCAGCTCCAGCCAGTAATAAAACCGTAGCTATGGTTGGAAATATTGATTTTGCCCGACTCTTGCGGCGCGCTGGCCGCCGCAGCGGTCATTTCACTGGTGTCACTCCCCCAGTGGTAGGAATCGACCAGAGCGTTGGGTGCCATACCCTGGCGCGAAGGGCTGACACCCGCCGCAGCAATCGTCCCGGTGACGTGGGTGGCGTGGTTGTTGAAACCGAAATTGTTTTTAACAGTGACGCGCGATCCAAACTCCTGGTGGGTACTGCGAGCATCCCCGCCGTCCCAAACACCGACGGTGAGGCCGGCACCATCGAGGCTGTAGGGAGCGGCATTCACCAGGTTGGCGGCGGTGGAGATCGCAGCATTCGCATTGTGCGTGGTGTAAATCAGAAATTCATCGGCCTCATCGAGGCCAACAATTTCCATTACGGTGCCATCCGGCAGTTCCTGCCGCATCGGAATCGCCCGCTCGCTTGCCTTGGCACGGGCGCGCTCCAAACCCTCATTTTCAATCGAGCGAATCCGCTCAACCGCCCGTTCACGGGCATCCGCACGCCGCAGGTTGAACCCTGGCTCCTCAAAAACCTCGGCGATGCCCCTCCCGGGATTTCCATCGCCAGAGTGGCCCCTACCAGAATCCTGAGCGGTGGCCGCATTAAAGCAGCTCAACGCGAGCGCGGCAAGGAGTAGAAGTCGCAACATTTTCATAGCAGGATTGTGCCCGGGTGAGCCTAAATACAATAAGGGTTGGGTTGGGGCTGCGGTTCGGTGCGGCCTCGTTGTTTGAAACCTCCGCCCCAAAGAAAAGCCAAAAACTCCTAAAAATCAACGCAGTTTAACTTTTACGAATGTGGCAGACTAAGTTTTTCCCGCGGCAAAGGCACCATCACTCCTGCGAGATTACCACCCGCATGAACTTCGGCGGACGGGGCGCGCCACCGCCGGCGACCGGGACTGATTCGGAGAACGGCACGCTGACCACCTCGTAGTCTGATGCACTGCTCTCGTCGGTCAGCACGATGGGCGTGGCGTGGCTCGGAGTCCATTCTTTGAGATCGGCACTGAACTGGACCGTGTAGACGAGCCCCGCCGCGGCGTGATGCTTCAAGCGGGTAAAGATCGCCCGCTCATCGGCCGCTTGACCCGACTCGGCCATATCCATGAGCGTCGGCGCACCAGGCTCGGTCAACTCACCACCGACCG
>PXBU01000432.1 GCA_003566795.1 Puniceicoccaceae bacterium
GTCCCAAAACGCTCATGCGAGCGGTTAAACCAAACCGAAAAGCGCTGCTTTAGTGTCTTCATAAACTCCGAAACATCCCCCATCCGCGCCAACAGCCGCCGCCGGATCGCCTCCGCCTCCTCACCACCTGCGGCCAAATGCTTCTCCATCACCTCAATTTTCGCCGTCTGATACTTTGTCGGTTTGGGATACAGCACCCGGTAGCGCCGCAGCAGTTCCCCATCCGAGACTTCACCCGCCTCCGGCACCCGCAGCAGCACATGGAAGTGGTTCGCCATCACGCAGTAGGTCAGCACCTGCACCCCACAGAAGTCTGCCACCTGCCAGATCATCTTACGCAGCACCTCCTTCTCACGATCCTCAAACAAACGCTCTCCATTCACCGTACGAGTCATACAGTGGTAGACCGCATCAGCGCCGCCCCGAACTTTCCATCTCCGTATATTCATACCTTAAAAATATGCCTTACCAGCCCCCCGTCAAGCTATATTTTGCCAGGCTAATTAATTATAAATAATAAAATTTTTCATTGTGGGCAGAACGATCTTTGCCGCCTCGGAGGCCTCGTGTCTCGCGCAAGCGTCAGCCCTTGAATTCGCGGGCCGCTGTCTTGTAGGTGCGGACCACATGCTGCACCACTTCCCTCATATTACGCCCTTCAGTGGAGATGCAGGCTCCGGAATTCATGTAGATCGGCTCACGCTCAGCCAGAAGTTGGCGTACCCGTTCCTCTGGATTATCCACATTCAGGAGCGGGCGCTTGGAATTCCGACTGGTCCGCTCAATAATACATTCTGGAGAGGCAAACAAACAAACCACCACTCCCCGTCGCTTTAGCAAATCCGACATACCATCTGGGATCACCAGACCTCCTCCACAAGAAACCACGCATGCCTCCTCTGGGTGGCCGGACTCAACGAACTGCCGCTCCATTTGGCGAAAAGCCGACTCGCCCTGCTCTGAAAATATCGCGGCAATCTTCTGGCCCAACTTTAACTCGATGGCGTGATCGGAATCGATGAATCGATAACCCAATGCATGCGCCACCTTGCGACCCACCGCCGACTTACCCACCCCCATAAACCCAACGATATAGAGGTTTGGCTGCTGAATTTTATTTTTTTCACTCACTGCGTCTATATTGAAAAGGCTCTTGGCGCCCGGGCGATCAAAAAGTCATTGGCATAACTCTTGCAGGATTTCGCCGCTGGCTCTACAGTTTCTGCCATGGATAAACAAGTAGTCACAGTTACCGTCAAGGGTGTCATGCCGACCTCCAGCGGTTGCGCCGTCTTTTTGGGCGATAAGACGAAGACCTTCGTGATTTATGTCGATCCGGGTATCGGTGACGCCATCCAGCGGGCGGTGAGCGGGGAGCAGGCCGAGCGTCCTCTGACGCACGATCTGATGCTGACGATGCTGGATGGGCTGGGGGCTGAGGTCGAGCGAGTCGTCATCTCAGACGTGGATCGTGGCACTTTTTATGCACGTATCATCCTCTCGATGGAAAACGAACTTGGGCACAAAATCGTCGAAATTGATGCCCGCCCCAGTGACTCGATCGTGCTGGCACTCGCCTGCGGCAAACCCATCTACACCGCCCGCAGCGTCTTTGACTCGGTGGACGACATGACGGAAATCCTGGCTAAGATTCTGCAACAAGAAGAGTAGCGAACGTTAAACGTCCAACATTGAACATTGAATTTTGAATAGAATTGTTCAGCAACAGAGGACATTCGAGTTTCACACGAGGGAAATTCGATGTTGAAGGTTCGAAGTTCGACGTTCAAAGCCCACCCTATTCGATGTTAAATGTTCAATGGTCAATGTTCGACGTTCCCCTGACGGCGCTGGCTCCGATGCAGGATGTCACCACGCTCCCCTTCATGCGGCTCCTGGGCAAGTATGGGGCACCCGATCTGCTCTTTACCGAGTATTTCCGCGTGCATGGCCACTCTCGGCTGGAGTCGCATATTGTGGACTCCATCCTCCATCACGGCACGGGCCGCCCGGTCTTCGCGCAGTTGATCGGTGAGAGCCTGTCCGACCTGGAGCGCACGGTGGCGGCGATCGAAAGCGCCGGCCTGCCCGTGGCGGGAATCGACCTGAACATGGGCTGCCCCGCCCCGAAGGTTTACAAGAAGCACGTCGGCGGCGGGCTCCTGCGCGACCCGGCTAAGGTCGACGCGATTCTGGGCTGTCTGCGCGCCGCCGTGCCGGGCCGGTTCACGGTAAAAATGCGAATTGGTTTTGAGGACGACCGCAACTTCGAGACCATTCTCGATCTTCTCGAAAAGCATCGGGTCGATCTACTCAGCCTGCACGCCCGCACGGTGAAGGAAGCCTACCGCAGCGAGGTGCACTACGAATATATCCGGCGGGCGGTGGAGCGGCTACCCTGCCCGGTGCTCGGCAACGGGAATATTACCTCGGTCGCCAAGGGTCAGCAAGTACTCGACCAAACGGGCTGCGCCGGGCTGATGGTTGGTCGCCACTGCATCCGCAACCCGTGGATCTTCCGGCAACTGCGCGAGCACTTCGCGGGGGAAGCGATCTACGCGCCTACTCTGGCTGATGTCCGCCAGTATGTGGAAGACCTCTACCAAGCCACCACCCTCCCCGACCGCAAGGGGCACTTCCACATCAACCACCTGAAAAAATTCCTTAATTTTGTGGGGCTGAGTGTCGATGCAGACGGCAAATTTCTCCACGACATGCGGCGCACAAAATCCAAAGCCGAGCTCGACCGCATCTGCGACCAGCACTTGATCGCGGGCGGTCGCGCAGCCGAGCTGTACCCGGCTGAACCCATCAAAGGCCTGGTGGCACGGCCCAACTGTGAGACCTCCCAGGGCTGCTCCCTTTAGGGCAGCTTCAAATAAGTTTTCTCAGATTTGTAGAGGAGCTGAAAAGACGGCACCATCGTGCCATCGCTACTGTCTGATTTCATGGAAAAACTTATTGGTGGGGATATACTAGCCACGTTAGAATGCAAAGGCGACATAGATCAGCAGCACCACCACCACGAGTGCCAAGCTGGCCCATTTAGCGTTTTTCCACGGAGTCATGTCGATGGGCGTATCCGCCTCGAGTTCCCAAGCGGTGGCCCGCGGGCTGATTTGGCCAATCAGGAGCATAATACCGATCAACAGGGCAAAGACAATCCCCAGGAAGTGGAACTCATGGATACCGAGTTGCATCACCGGATTGATCGACTCGGGCAGGAAGTAGCCGAGCGAGATGAGCGTGACGCCCCCGACGAGTCCGACAGTGCCGGCCACTGCCGGAACGCGGCGCGCCAGCAGGCCCACCACCACCACCGAGAAAATCGGGATGAAGTAGATGCCGTTCATCTGCTGCAGGTATTTGAAGATGCTCTCCTGTCCCGCCAGCATAGGAGCGATGAACATAGCCGCGATCGCGGTGACCACCACGAAAATCTTGGCCGAACGCACCATTGATTGCTCACTGCCTTCGGGATGCAGCAGTTGACGATACACACCAATACTAAAGAGTGCGGAGGTGCTATTGAGCGCAGCATTAAAGGAGCTGAGAATCGCGCCCACCATCACAGCCGCGAAAAACCCGGTGAGTGGTGCGGGCAGCAGATCAAAAACCAGTCGCCCGTAAGCCTCGTCGGCCCGCACACCCTGGTCGGCGTATAATTGGAAGGCGATAATGCCGGGCAGCACCAGATAGATCGGCCCGAGCAGCTTGAGCGCGCCGGTCAGCAAGACACCCTTTTGCCCCTCAGCCAGACTGCTGGCACCCAGCGTCCGCTGAATGATCTGCTGGTTGGTGCACCAGTAAAAGAGATTGAGCAGAGCGACCCCGGTAAAGAGCGTGCTAAAGGGCACACTCTGCCCTTCCTGACCGATCGAGGTAAGGCGCTCAGGGTGCGTTTCCTTGAGGCTTTGCCA
Organism: Puniceicoccaceae bacterium; assembly: GCA_003566795.1. Classification (GTDB taxonomy): domain Bacteria; phylum Verrucomicrobiota; class Verrucomicrobiia; order Opitutales; family Coraliomargaritaceae; genus Coraliomargarita_B. The sequence goes on from PXBU01000432.1 coordinate 3,921, forward strand.
GCCGGCCAGAGCACCGCCGCCGTCACCGACCGCGTTAAGCGCGAACCATACAATCATGAAGCCGCCGATGAGTAGCCCGATGCCGTTGATGGTGTCGAGCACCGCCAGCGTGCGCAGCCCCCCGAAGCGGGTATAAATCGAGCCCATAATGGCGATCAACCACACCGTGCCCCAGAGAATCACCGTATCCGGCTGGAGCACCATGCCGAAGATATTGACTGGTTCGTCAATACCAGTGAGCCCTTGTAGATCGAGCATGTAGGAGAGCCCCATGGCACCACTATAGAGGATGATCGGAATCAACAGCAGCGCGTAAGCCGAAAGAAAGATCAAGTTGGCGATCGTCTGCGCACGCGCATCGTAGCGCTTCTCCAGCAACTGCGGCACGGTGGTGATGCCCGCCTTGAGGAAACGCGGCAGGAAAAACATCGCCATCATCACCAGGGCCAGCACCGCCACTACTTCCCAGGCCATCACGCTCAGGCCGTCGTTGAAGGCCGCACCGTTGAGGCCCACCATTTGCTCGGTGGAAAGATTGGTGAGCAGCAGGGACCCGGCGATAATCGGGAAGGTCAACTTGCGACCGCCGAGGAAGAATCCGTCCGAGCTACCCCGCTCGTCCTTGCGAGTGATCGCATAGGTCAGAAAAGCAGCAAATGCGGTAAAAGCGAAAAACGACAGAAGGGTCCAAGCGTGCATAATATTTAGAGAAAATGAGCGGGTAAATTTGAGAGGTAAAACTTAGCAATTAGTGCAGCAAGGCATACAGGACAACCATGATGGCGATCAGGATACCAGCCATGACCCGCGGGTCAGTAACCGTGCCCACCAGGGGACCCCGCAAGGCATCAAACGGCCGGTTCCAGCAGAGTCCCTTCGTCTGGCTCTCATCGGGAGCGGGCGTGAGCAGACTCACAACGATGTAGATCGCACTGGACATTAGGAAGAGATACCAGCCCACCTGCATGAAGGGGATACCGAGTTCCTGATTGATCCATTGCGTGGTGCCGACCAGGGGAATGTCGATCAAGAGATAGATCATCCCGATAAAGACATTGAAGCAGAGCGCCGCCATGGCACCCTGCCGGTTGCCCCGTTTCCAAAACACACCGAAGAGGAAAATGGTGGTAATACCGGGCGCGAAGGCCATGGGGATCTTGTTGATCGCCTCAAAGATACTGCCGAACTTGCCGCCCTGGGTGGACCAAAGCATCGCCACCACGATGACGACAGCGGCGGTGATGCGTCCGACCTTAACCAGTTGGTGATCGGGCGCGTCCGGACGGAGGCGCTTGAAGATATCCTCAGCCGTCAGCGTCGCCACCGAGTTGAGCGCGGCGGCGATGGTGCTCATCAAGGCCGCCAGCAGACCGGCTGCCATCAAACCGCGCACGCCGACCGGCAGCAACTCAGTCATCATCACCATCAGCGTGGCATCGTTGTCTTCACCAATTTTTTCTTTGAAAAGAACGTAGCCGATCACACCCGGCAGGACCATCAGGAAGACCGGCAGGATCTTGAGAAAGCCGGCAAATATCGCGCCGTCCCGCCCGTCCTTCTCCGTTTTCGCGGATAGGACCTTTTGTACGATAGTCTGGTCGGTGCACCAATACCAGATGCCGAGGATCGGATACCCGAATAGAATGGAATACCAGGAGAACTCCCGCAAGCCGAGTCGCCCGGTGGCTTCCGGATCGCTGATGGACTGGATCATACTGAGTTGGTCAGGCTTGGTCGCCTCTTTCAGCCCGGCCCAATTGGTGATCCCGATTTCTCCCAGCGCCTGTAGGCCGAAGAAGGTCAACAGCGCCGCCCCCAGCAGCAGGAGCACGGCCTGCACCGTATCGGTAATCATCACGCCCTTGAGGCCACCCAGAATCGTATAGAGCGCGGTGGCGGATGAAATGGTGATGATTGAGATGACAAAATTAATCCCAAAGAATGCCTCCAGCACCTTGGCACCGGCATACATGCTGATACCGATGTGAACCAGCAGGGCCGACATGATGAAGATGGCGGCCAGGAAGGTTCTCGCACCAGGGCTGTAACGCTTCTCCACATACTCGGGCAGTGTGGTGATCTTACTGCGGAAGTAGAACGGGACAAAAAATATCCCCAGCACGACCAGGCAGAAGGCGGCCATCCACTCAAAGTTACCAATCACCATGCCGTGCTGATAGCCGGACGAGGCCAGACCGACGAGGTGGATGGAAGAGATGTTAGCGCAAAACAAGCCTGCGCCAATCACCGGCCAGCGCAAGGAGCGCCCGCCCAGGAACTGATCCTCCGAAGAGATGTTCTTCTTGAACCCGGCAAAGATGCCGAGCGAGATAATGCCGATGATATAAACGACAATAATAATGGTATCAATGGGTGAGATACTCATAATTCAGGGATAGGTTGTTGTTTGTTTTGCGGGGATTAAGGCAAAAAGCTAGCAGCTAGGGCGGATAAAGAAAGTTTTTTTTAAGATCGAACGGAACGGCTCTCGCCGATCCGCTACGTAAAATAAAGAACAAAAAAAAATCGAACTCCCACTCATCCTGCGGGTGGCACTTCCAGCTTCCAGCGGTCCCCGGCCCCGGAAACCAACAGGATATTGGCCCAGGCGGTGAAGTCGCCGGTGCGGATGATCGTTTTTACTTCCTGACTACGCAGTTTGAGTTCGGCATGCGGAATGACTTCGATTTCGGCGTTTTTCCAGATGCTAGTCGTCACTTGCTCGAAGTAGCTCGGGTTATGGCGGCGGGTCTCGTCGGCCAGCACCAGCTTTTCGACGGAATGGACCTTGCAGAGCTCGGCCAGCACTTCCGGCACAGTGGGCGTATCGGGCTTGAGCGCCAGGTCGATAAGTTCGACGTGGTCCGGCACCGGAAAGCCGGCATCGACGACCATCATCAGGTCCATATGGCCCTGCCGGGTGAGGGCCGCGTCCACCTGCCCGTTAAGAAATCCTACTTCTTTCATATGATGCGATTAGATTATCAGAAGCTCAGCTTCCGCCGGGGCGGTAAGTGGTTTCAAGTTGCACCTGGTGGTGTGACTGCCAGGACTTTTTGAAGCGTTGATAGTTCTCGCGGGTCTCGAAGACCTGGCTGTCGTCCCACAGCACCCGCCAGTCGCCATCCGCTTCATCCCAGAGGAAGACCTGGCCCCAGATGAGGCGGTTATTGGCATCGATGCCGGGATTCTCCTCGGTGTCGTCGCCACTGATGCGCAGCACTTGCGCTGGCGTCAGATAGTCTTTGATGGCGCAGTTCAGATTACTACGGATGCGGCCGGGGTTGGTGGACATGGCGACAAAGCCCCCACTGCCATTCTCGCGCTGCGCCGCCCAGGCCAGACAGGCTTCGCCGGGGGAAATGCCCTGCTCCTGGGCAATCGCAGCAATGACCGGATCATCCATGTCACTCCGGTGTTCCTTGAATTTATCGCGCCCCGGCCGGTGGGGCGAACCCAGTGCCATGTAGCCCATAGTGGTGATCCCGTTGGCTTCAAAATACTGGCGCAGCTCCGTTTGCTGGAAGAGCGGGTGCATCTCCATCTGGTTCACCACCGGACGCTCCTCGACTGAGGTATCACGTAGCAACAAGTCCAGGCATGCCTTGGTGTGGTTGGAAACCCCGAGGTCCACGATTTTACCGGCCTGCTTCAATTTAACCAGTTCACCCCAGGTCTCCATGAAATCCTCATGGATATAGGGCACCGCATCCGGGTTTTTCTGGTCGCCCGAACAACCTGGCGGGTGCACGTTCGGCCAGGGCCAGTGGTTGAGGTAGCAGTCGATTTGGTCAATATCCAGATCCTGCAAGGTGCTTTCCAGCGCGGGGGCCACATCCTTGGGGCTCATGTGCCCGTTCCAAAGCTTGCCGGTGATATAAAGTTCATCCTTCGAGCTGATGTAGCCGCGCTTGATGGCTTCGTTAATCGCGGCACCGACCACGTCTTCATTTTCATAAGCGCGGGCCGTATCCAGGTGCCGCCAGCCGACTCGAATCGCTTCGAGCGTGGCATCATACATCAAATCCTGTGCCCAATCCGAATGGAAGGTGCCATAGGCGGCAGCTGGCGCGGAGCGACCACTGGAAAGTTTGATTTGCTTGACCGCCGATGGGTCGAGCGGGGCATCGGCAGATTCTATTGGGGAATTCTTTTCAGTCATACTATTCTTTTTAAAATCTCAACAAAGACGGAGCGATCTAGCTTGGTTTTTTATCCTGAGTCAATCATCCAAAACAACATCAGTGATAAGCCCGTCGCGACTCGAGCGCGCTGCGGAGCGTCACCGAGTCGGCGAAGGTGACACCGCCCCCACTGGGCAGGCCGAAGCCAATGCGCGTCACCTCGATCGGGTGGCTGCCGACCAACTCCTCTTGAATGTAGTGGCAAGTCGCCTGCCCCTCGATATCGTTGGAGAGCGCGAGCACAAACTCGGAAACACCACCCGTCTGAATGCGACGCTGCAAACTGGTAAAATTCAACTGCTCCGGGCCCACGCCATGAATGGGCGAAAGTTTCCCGTGCAGCACATGGTAGCGCCCCTTCCATGCCGACGAGCGCTCAATTGCAATCAGATCCGGCACGTGCTCGACCACGCAAACTTTACTCCCGTCGCGGCGCTCATCCTGGCAGACGCCGCACAACTCACTCTCAGCGATATTACCACAGTTCGCACAACGCCCGACCGCCGCCTTCGCGGCCTCCAAAGATTCAATCAAATCCGTCAATCCGTCGCGCCGCTCGACCAATAGATGCATCGCAATGCGCTCGGCCGAGCGGTAGCCCAAACCCGGTAAAGCCTTGAGCTGCAGCAGCAGCTTTTCGTAGGCCGGAGTCACAGCAAATTACATCAGGCCCGGAAAACCACCCATGCCACCCGTTACCGATGACATCGCTTCCTCGCTGGCCTGCTTCGCCTTGGCAGACGCTTCCTGCACAGCTGCCAGTAAGGTTTCTTCGACGAATTCAGGATCTTCCTTCAAAAATTCAGGATCCATTTTGATGGACTGCATCTCGCCCTGGGCAGTTATCTTTATCGTAACCGCACCACCTCCACTGGAAACCTCAAGCACTGTCTGAGCCAACTCCTCCTGGATCGCCTCCATTTGTTTCTGCATTTTCTGCGCCTGCTTCATTAACTTTCCAACTCCGGCCATAATCGTATCCTTTTTTTGATGTTAAAAATAAACCTAAGTGTCGGCTAAAGGTCTTCTGTGAGTCAAGCCGATAGCCCAGCGACCTCCTATTATCCGAAGCGAGGATCATCTTTCGAAAAATATTTGATGGCATCCTAGCTGACCACCAACCGAAACCGGAACGGACCCTGTCGGCTGCCGAGGATCAGCCGATGCGTCCCTTTAGGCACCACCACAGAACTAGGCTGGCGGGAGGTGCTTCGCAGTCTTTTCTTCCCCAAGCAGGTGCCCATTCGACTCCCCATGTCCCGCAAGATTACTTTGCCACCGTCGATTTCAATCTCACACTGAATTCTCGAAACCGTAAAAGGCGAATTTTCGAAAAGGAGTAAATCAGGAGGATTGGGATCCGGATAGGCGACCGAGTCGGACGCCCTTCTCCCGATCCGGAAGACCCCCGCTTCCAGCTTTTGCTCTTTGATCGCAGTTTGCGCACGCAACTCGTCAGAATCCGGGTGCAGCCAAACCTCGGAAAGCGCGTCACCTGTCTCCGAGAGACTCTCATTCGCACTTACCGAGCCATTTGAAGCTCGGGAGAAAAAACCCAAAATACTCTTGAATACGTTAGCCAAAACGCCATCTAGCAGACCATACGAAAATGGAACAACTCAAGCCGCAAAATAACCGATACCGAAAAAATACCTAAATTTTACATTTCGCCCCAGTGGACGCGCGTTCACTGGCTGGCACGCCAAATGGCCAAGACTACCCCGGATACTCATCTGAGACATAACGTCGGAGGTTGTCTGCCTCCATTTGATTCACCTTTAAGAGCCAACGGGTAATATCGCCAATGGAAATCATGCCGACTGCCTGATCGCCTTCCAAAACAGGCAGATGCCTCACGCGCTCATCCGTCATCAACTGCATGACGTCCTCGACTACGCTATCCGATGTGATCCACTTAAAATCTGCGGTCATCACCTCGCGAACCATTGTCACCTTTGGATCGCGCCCGCTGGTAACAACGCGCGTCAAAACATCCCGTTCGGTAAAGATACCGACCACCTTGCTATCGCGCTTGACGATGAGGGAACCGATCCGGTGGCGATTCATTTCTGCCACGGCCACATGAACCGTCTCGTCGTCATTAATCCAGTAAACGGAGGCACCTTTTTCTTCGATGAGAGCGGTCACGGATATTTTTTTTCTTAAGGGCATGCTAAAAAACTAAGACAATAATCCAAGCTGGCAACTCTTTCATCGCGTGTTCGTGCACCCCATCCGCAAGATGGCGGTGACGAGCCGCAGCGCTAATAGGTGCTTGTCATCCAGATGGTGCCCGGAGCCGGACTCGAACCGGCACGCCATTGCTGGCAAGGGATTTTAAGTCCCCAGTGTCTACCATTCCACCACCCGGGCAGGCTCGGAAAGCGCAAGATCGAAGCGATTGAAAAGAGAGCTGGCAAGTCTGGAACTGAAAAAGGAGCGGGAGCCTACAAAAGATCGACGGATAAATCAAAAAAGCGGTTGGCTTGCGAAAGCTTTTGGGATATACCCCGTTTCATTCCTTATGACGAAAGCTACAAAAAAAATTAAAGCCATTGCGGCGATGTCGGAAAACCGGGTAATTGGTAAAGACGGGCAGTTGCCCTGGCATCTTCCCGAGGAATTCAACTGGTTCAAAAAAGCAACCATGGGCGGCGTCCTGATTATGGGGCGCAAGACCTACGAAAGTATCGGCAAACCACTGCCGGGGCGGGAAACGTGCCTACTCAGTCGTCAGCCCGTCGATATCCCGGGCGTCAAAAGCTTGACCGATGTCAGGCAAATCCAAGAGCTTGAAACGGACCGGACCATCTGGATCGCTGGTGGTGCGGAGCTCTACCGTCAAACACTCGACCTATGCGACGAGATTTTCCTCACCCGCATCCATCGCCAATGCGAAGGTGACACGTTCTTTCCTGAATTTGAAGACCGCTTTAAGATGGTCGAAGTGATCGACGAAAACCCTGATTTCACGATCGAACGGTGGGTGTCCGCATGTTGACTGCATGGCCTCTACCCACGGCGATTCTGCTCTCCGGCCAATAATCGCGGCACCAAAATACCTCCCAGGAGCAGCTGTAAGGCATGGTAGATCAGGAGCGGCACTAAGATCATCGCCACATCCATCGGAATGGAGGAAGCGGCGAAGATGGCAGTCAAAAGCGGCAGGCCAGTCGCCAGTGACTTTTGACTTGCGGTAAAGAAGGCCGCGACCCGCTGATCATAAGGCAATTTAATCCAGTCGGAACTGCGCCACACGGCCCAATTTGCCAACAGCAAGAACAGTGACACGCCTAACAACGCACTGATTAAATACTGAGTGGAAAGCGAATCCATCACGCCGGATGCCGCTGTCTGGGCGAACGACTGATAAACAATAAAAAGAATCGCCGCCTGCGGCAGCCAGCGCGTTCGCAGGCTGAGTTGAATCGCCCACTGGCGGCAGCAGCGCCTCAGGCATTGCCCTAGAACGAGGGGAATCACGACCAGCCAGCAGAGTTTGGTAAAAACCGGCATAAGCGACAGCTCAGCCCCACTTGCACCAGCGAGATACGCGACGGCCAGCAAGGGCACTAACACCACCGCCAGCAAGTTGGAGAAAATACTGGCAAAAACAGCCTGTGGCACGGCTCCGCGAGCAGCGGCCGTCAGCGCGGTGGCCGACGCGATTGTTGTCGGCAAAATCGCCAACATCCACATTCCCGTGGTGAGCTCCCGCCCCAGGATGAGCGTTAGCGGCGCATTAAACAGAGCCGCCAACGCGGGAAAGAGGACGAAGTTCCACCCTAAAACAAAGACATGAAGCCGCAGCGGGAGTCGGCCAGCCAACATTTGGCGGGTTGCCAGCGACAAGCCTTGTTGGAAAAAGATCAAAGCCACGGCGAGATTCGCAGCCGATTCGGCCCAGTCAGCGACGATGGCATGCTCTGACAGTGGCCAGGTCAGCGCCAAGGCAACCACCGCCAAAAGACATAGCACAAAACCCTGTCGCCGCAGCCATAACATATGACGGGCAGTCAAGCGGATTGGGGCGGCATGCACAAGACATTGCAGCAGCGCGATCGATCCTGAAACCGAGTATCGACTGGTCGGCAAGGCGCCAAAAACTATTCCGCCGGCCCGGAGCGGCCCGCCGCCGCTTCCATTTCATGCTCATACTGCTCCATATCGGGAGGCACGGTGGCAAGAGATTCTTCCATGGTGGAGAGACCCTCCTTCACCTTGAGCATACTATCCTGATGAAGCGTATACATACCATTATGCATCGCGATACGCTTGAGCGTCGCGGCCTCTTCACCCGAGTTAATTGCTTTAATCAACTCTTCATTGGTTGCCATCAACTCGTGGATCCCGACCCGACCCTTGTAACCGCTGCCGCCACAGGTAGGACAGCCGTCCTCGGAGTGCCCTGGGACTCGGCCCGACCAGCCGATGGCACGCATAATAATTTCAGCTTCGTTACCTTCCTGCTTGTAGTTCTTCTTACAGGACTTGCAGACACGACGCATCAAGCGCTGAGCACAGACACAAATAAGCGAGGCTGAGATCATGAAGGGTTCGATCCCCATCTCAGTTAAACGGGAGATGGTGGTGGGCGCGTCGTTGGTATGAAGCGTACTGAAGAGCAAGTGTCCGGTAAGCGCCGCCTCAACCGCGATACCAGCCGTCTCTTTGTCACGAATCTCACCCACCAGAATAACATCGGGGTCCTGCCGGAGAAATGATCGCAGCGCGGCGGCAAATGTGAGACCGATCTTGCGCTGGGTTTGCAACTGTAACAGACCCGGCAGGGTATATTCAATCGGGTCCTCCGCCGTGCGGATACAAACATCGGGCGTATTAATCTCGTTAAGTGCCGAATAGAGCGTCATCGACTTGCCCGAACCGGTCGGCCCGCAGTGCAAGATCATTCCATACGGGCGCTGAATCAACTCTCGATACAGGCCCAAATTACGTTCGGAGAAGCCGAGCGCGGGCAGTGGCAGCGTGCTCTTCTGCTTATCGAGAATACGCATGACGATACCCTCGCCATGGTTGAGCGGCGCGGTGGAGACCCGCAAATCCACGTCGATGCCTTTTTTGTTGAACTGCTTGAACTGGATCCGGCCGTCCTGCGGTTTGCGTTTTTCCGCTATGTCCAGTTGAGCCATCACTTTGAGCCGCGCCAGCAAGGCCCCGGATGCCGACGGCGGTATCGTCAGTTTGTTAAGCAGCACACCGTCAACACGCACGCGCACGCGGGTTTCTTTTTCAAATGGCTCGATGTGAATATCACTAGCGTCCGAGAAATACGCCTCCTCGATGATTCGATTGGCCAGCTTTATGATCGGAGCGGATTCCTCATCCGAGAAATCGTCCTCACTGATATCCTCCTCGCTTTCGAAATCAGCGCCCAGCGCCTCGACCACATCGCCGAACCCCACCGCCTGATGTTGGTCGTTTTTATCTTGAAGAGCCGCAGCGATCTCCGATTCCAGCCCAAGGAGCACCGAGACCTTCATTCCCGAGAGCTCCTGCACCTTCGCGGTAACGCGCAAATTGAAAGGATTACTCAGTGCTACGATGATATAATTGCCCGCAAAGCCGAGCGGCAGCACTTTATTCTCCTGGCAAAAATCCTTTTCCAGCTTAGCAAATGTGGTCTCGTTAACCACACAGCGCCTCACATTGACCGGAGTCAGGTTGAAAGCTTCACTCTTAGCAAAGAGCAACTGGTGCTGGCTTATTCTATATTCCTCGGCCAGCAGCTTTTCGATCGCTTCACCCGGCATTTCCTCCTCGGTATGAGCAATATTGCGATACTGACTATCGCTCAGATGCCCCATTTTAAGGAGATTCTGGAGAATTGCAATCTGGATGCGGGCGAGTGCCATGATCAATAAAATCTACTACAGCTTAGCGAGCTCGCCTTTAACCAGCGGCATCAGTCTCAGGTCATCCCGGGTCTGCACTGAATTCTCAAATTCAAGCTTTCGGGCAAGTTCAGCCGACGTGATCCCGCCGGCCAGCATCTCCTTGTCGAAGTAATATTTCTGCGCTTTTTTCATCAGCGTGAGCAAGCGCGAGTCCGGACTGGCCACCTGCGCTGCCGCAACACCGAGCGCCTCCCGCAGGAGGTCAGCACTGATCGCCTCATCTTTCTCGCTGGCATTCACCGCTTGCATAACAACCTCCTGGACTTCTTTGTAGCCACCACTCCAGTCGTGAGCTAGCAACAGATAGGCCGCCTCGGGCGTAAATTCATAGCACTTTTTCTTACCAGAACGTTCGCTGGCGATACGGGCAAAACGCCGGGCATACGAAGCCAGGTCGGATGGGCGCTCAGCCAATTCAGGCAGCACGATTGCCCGCTCCCCGGCTGGGCCTGGATCCGCTACCACTTCGTTGGTTTCCAGGATGTAAATCAATAACATCTCATTGGCGAGATGCCCGAGATCCTTCACTGCGGCTTGCGTCAATTCATGGGCCTGGGCGATCTGGGAAGCGGCGGTAAGGCGGATGCAGACGGTGTGACTGTGCTCAGGATCAGAGAACACCTCGCCGAGTTTCACCAGCGCTGCCTCATTCGAATCCGGCAGGGTGAAGGTAACCAGCGGCAAATCACTATTGCCGCGCCAGACGGAGATGTCCTTTGCCGCAAGTTCCGCATCTGATCCGGGAGATTCCAAAATAAAGAGATCACTCGCATTTCTGGCAGCCGTCCACACATTTTGCATGAAGCGTTTCGCCGGGGCACTCACTGCGCTGAAAAAGCGCGGTTCTTCCGGATAGGAGGAGGCAACCTCGCTACTCTCAGGCCCGGATTGCTCTGATTCCAGGGCATGCGCACTTTTCTCCTCCTCCGTCATCGGCTCTGAGAAACGTGCCACTTGCTGCAGGAACACCTTGGTATCGAGCGGCTTCTCCATCACCAGCGTGACGCTCATGTTGGCGACTTTGACCAACTCAGGAGTGTTCATCAGCCCCGAAACCAGGATAAAAGGAAGGTTGGGATAAAGCTCGCGCGCTTTTTTCAGGAAATCAGCCCCGTCCATCACCGGCATTTTGTAATCTGAGATCACGAGATCGTAGGGGATTTCCTCCAATTGATCGATCGCCCTTTCCGGGCGGGTCGCCATATCAACCCGGTAATTGTTATCGCGCAAGAGATCCTGTAACATCTCGGCGTAGTTTTCCTCGTCGTCTAGGACTAATATACGTCCTGCCATAGTTGGTTCTTTCGTTTAAATAGGTTTAGGCTTACTGTAGCTTGGCGGCGACCTTGTTGACATCAGCCGCAAAGAAACTGGCCACTTTGGCGCGCTCTCCACCCAGCAGGATTGCAACCGCCCGCAAGAGGTCGACCTGTTGGCTCGATAAATGCGACTCAAAGCGCGCCCGCGGTGAAGCGGCCTCATTTGACTGTAAGGCCGACTTGACCAGATTGACCGTGAGTAAATCACCGGAGAAAGAATCCAGGATCTTTCCGATCGTGCTGCGCAGTTCTTCGAAGTTGCCACTCCAGCTCTGTTTCTTAAACAGATCACGAGCGGATTTCTCAACGCGCGGGACTGCCGGCATGGCTTTTTCGCGAGCGATTTCGGCCACCATCTGCTGCACCATCAATCCAACATCCGGGGCACATTCACGCAGGGGCGGCACCCGGACCTCGGCCGTCCCCATCAGAATATATAAATTCTCATCGATGATCTCCTCGTCAAAAAGGGAATCCAAGTCACCACTAACGCAAAATATCACCCGCAACGCGACTCCAATTGCCTGAAATTCTCCGTCGGATCTGGGTAAAGTCGCTGCGAGTTTCTTTTGGGAGTCAGACATGTTTTCGACATCCAGCAGCACGCAGGTCACCCGTTCGACTCCCTGCGCTTTAGCCTCTTGCAGCTGAGAGACTGTCTGCGGGCCATCAAAGGAAGCAGGGCCGAGGAAGATCAACTGCTCAGCTACAGCACCTTCGTTAAAGCCGAGGATGTCGTCGCAAATAGCCCGATAATGCGTGCCTTTTTCGCCAATAAGCGTTAAGGTGGACCTAAAGTTCCGCAGTGAATACAGTCGCTCAGCAAAACTGGTCGAAGCCTCACTCTTACACGGAAAGGAGCGGAAGGGAAAACCGAGCTTGGCATCCACCTCACGCTCACTTTCAGCACCTTCCTCTTTCTCGGCTAAGCCGCCCAACTTTTGAGCCTCTTCGATCAACTCAGTCGTTCGCTCAAGGAGAGAAAATATATTAAGCGGTTTCAGGAAAACTCCACCGACACCCTCACTGATCAATTCCCGGATGGTGTCATTCTCCAGATAGCCAGAAACCATAATGACGGGCACCCCCGGTCGGATCTGCTTGATCTGTTTCATGAACTCCGCGCCTGACATTTCCGGCATCTTGTGATCTGTCACCACCAGATCGTACGGCTGCTGCTTGAAGGCATCAAGCGCCTCAAGCGGATTGGACAATGATGTGACGGCATAGTCAGCCTGCTCAAAAATATCAGTCAAAAGACTGTTAAAATCGACATCGTCGTCTAAAATTAGAACACTGTAAGACATAGTATAAATTCGTTTTTATCGAGGCCCCCTATTCTTCAACCGCAGCGGCGTCCTCAGCTTGATGCATTTCTTCGATTCGTTCGAGTGCACGAATTAAGGAAGAAGTTGATGTGCCATACCAAATCACCCGTCCATTGAGATGCTCCTCCCAGTATTTTATGACGGGTGCACTCAAGCAATAACAAGATGCGACCATGTAGGTATTTTCAATCTTGTCGAAAGGAATCGTCGAGGTGGCCCAACACAGCGAAATGTCGACGTTAAAGGGACGCAGAGATTGCAGTTCGACGTGGTTCAGGTCAATCAGCCCCAAGCTCTCCTCTTCCACCAGATGCTCAAGCAGTGCCTGCTCTTCCAGCGCCTTGATTTCAAAAAGTAAGGTACTGAGAATGGATGCGCGCTTTAATTCCGAGGCTTGAATCGCTTCCATAAACTTCCCATTCGCAGCTTCCAAATCATCCACAGAAACGAGCGCCCGCTCCACCAGGGCGGAGCCCAGAAAACGATTACTGCGAAGGATGAGTGCTCGATACTCTTGCATGGGGCAAAGAAACATTCACCATGCGCTATCATGGGTGATCACGTCAAGCCATCAGAATGGCGAATCGGGGCGAAGGGATCGATAAGCCTGCCGCTATGACAAGCCCCGCTCACTTGTTTTCAAAAAATCAAGAAAACGGGTCACGATAACCGTGTCGTCCACTCCTGCTGCTGCCAGGCTCGCAGCAGCTTGGCGGCGATTCAGCCCTTCCTTGTAAAAGACTTTGAATACGCGGCGGATCAAAACGATCTCTTCCCGGGAAAAGCCCGCGCGCTCGAGCCCGACTTTATTGGGTGCCCTTACTCCAGCCGGGCTGCCATCCGAGATCATGTAAGGCGGCACGTCCTGCACCACCTTGGAGGCCGCACCCACCATCGCATAATCGCCAATGCGGCAAAATTGATGCACCCCCACACCCCATCCGATATTTACGTGGTCACCGACTTCGACATGACCGCCGAGGGCGGAGTGGCTGCTCATGACCAAATGGTTACCGACCTGGCACTCATGGGCGATGTGACTATAGGCCAAGATTAAATTATGATCGTTAAGCCGTGTCATTTGCCCTGCGGCAGTCGCGCAATGCACGGTGGTGAATTCGCGGAAGACATTACCGGCCCCAATCGTCAAGCCCTGGACGCCGCCCCGATATTTCATATCGTGCGTCTTGCCACCAATATAGGCGTAGGGGTGCACCTCATTATCGGGGCCCATGGTCGTCGCCCCGTCGATGGTGGCATGATGCATGACCTGCGTGCCTTTGGTAATCTTAACGTGTGGCCCAACATAGGCGTAGGCACCCACAATGACCCCCTCGTCCAGTTCGGCTCCCGGCTCGATAATCGCAGTCGGATGTATTTCAGTCGCCATAGCTCTTTGAGGAGGAAGTTTTATTCAGTCGCATCTACCAGCATGAACATCAGCTCGGCATTGGAAACCACCTTTCCTCCCACTTTACACTCAGCCGTGGCGGTTGCCAGTTTGTTACCACGCACCTTGGTAATTTTCGCATGCACCTGCAGCGCGTCGCCCGGCTCCACGGCTTGGCGAAACTTGACTTTATCCGCACTCATGAAAAACGCTATCGTGCTATCACCCACCTCGAGTCGACGCAGCAGCAAAATCCCGGCCGCCTGCGCCATCGCCTCAATTTGCAACACACCTGGCATCACCGGACGGCCCGGATAATGGCCCTGAAAATACGGCTCATTGATAGTCACGTTTTTAAGGGCCACCAACTCGTCGTCATTCGGCACCTCCAGCACCCGGTCGATCATCACAAAGGGATAGCGGTGCGGCAACAGATCCAACACGCGCCGGATATCCATCGTTCCCTCGCCAGCCTCAATCACTGCCGCCGGAGCCGTCGCGGAAGGCTTTTTCTTTGGCCCCTTGGCCTTGGCCAGAATCTTTTTGCGCAGCGCCTTACTCAACTCAGCGTTGAGCGCATGCCCGGGCCTGACCGCGACGATGTGGGCCTTGATGGGCAAACCAGCCAGCACAATATCGCCAATGATATCCAGCATCTTGTGGCGCACAAACTCATCGGTAAACCGCAACGGCTCTTTTGAGACAATTTTATCACCCTTGATAACAATCGCACTGTCTAAACTGCCGCCCTTGATCTTACCCAGCTTGAGCAGCTCCTCAATATCCTCGTAAATGGTGAAGGTTCGAGACGGGGCGATTTGGGCGATATAGGTCTCCGGATCAATATCCAGACTGAGATGCTGGGTGTGAATCCCGCGGTCGTCCGCAGACGTGCAGGTGATGCGAAACCCGTCATGAGGCAAGGCAATCAGAGAACTCCCCCCACGGGTCACGGAGATCGGCTCCTCCAGCACGTAATACTGGCGCTCGGCTTCCTGCTCGACCGGTTCCGCTTGCTGGATGAGATTCACAAAGTGCTTCGCCGAGCCGTCGAGAATGGGCGGCTCACTCGCATCCATTTCGATAATGACATTGTCCACCCCACAACCGTGCAAGGCACTGAGCACATGCTCGATGGTATGCACTTTGGCATGACCATTCGCAATCGTGGTGCTGCGGACAAGATCATCCACAAAATCTGCGAGCGGCTTGAGCTCGGGTTTGCCAAAGAGGTCGACGCGCTTGAACACGATACCTGAATTCTCAGGCGCGGGCTTGAGCGTGAGCTGGACCTCCTCGCCGGTGTGCAAAGACTTGCCCTTGATGGATACCTCCCGAAGAATTGAGCGTTGTTTCATATAAATTCAGTAAACTGTCGGACCCGCAACATTCACATTGCGAGATGCCGGGTGAAACGAGCGAAACTAGAGCTAAGACCAGGCATGTAAAGCATCGGTTTCCACCAGTCGGATACCCCGCTAGGCTTCAACCCCCATTTTTGAGAGTATGAATATCGACGACTTCCATGCCGGCTCGCCGCGCAGCCTCCATTCCGAGTTCAGTATCTTCGAAAGCATGGCAACGCTCGGGTCGAACGCCGATGAGTTCGGCCGCACGTAGATAAACATCCGGAGCCGGCTTGGGGTTGGGGACACATTCTGCTCCTACGACAGCGCCGAACCAGTCGCGTATACCCAGCGAACGCAGAATTTTCTCAGCCACCCACTTTTGGCTGCCGGTGGCGATGGCCATCGGAATATGCTCCCGGTGAAATCCGGCAATAGCTTTGACCGGAAGAACTGGCCGCACCTCCTGCAATAGCTCCAAAAACAGGGCCTCTTTTTCGTCTGCCAACTGGACGGCATCAACCAGCACGCCCTGCTCCTCGGCCAGCATCTGAATGATGCGGACAGCGGGAACCCCGCCGAGCGCGTAGAAACGGTCTTCGGGAAATTCGATACCCTGGGCCGCCATCGACCTCGACCAGGCGATGAAATGCGTCGGCATGGTATCCGCCAGGGTGCCGTCCATATCAAAGATAAGACCGTCGTAGTGGTGATGCAGATTTTGCATGTCGGCAGATAGAGTGCTACACTTGAAACTTTGCAAGGGAATCCTTTCTTTACAGTTGGCAGTGAGGCAACATTCTCATCGTCGATGATCTAATCCTTTTATTGGCCAAATGTTCCGTTCCATTCGCAACGCCTTTTTCACGGGTATCGTGGTGATCCTACCGCTCGGGGTGACGATCATTGTGATAAATTTCCTGCTGCAGAATCTGGGGACTCCCGCGAGCAACTTCTTTTTCTGGTTTCTGGACCGGCAATATCGCGAGATGCCAGCCGTCGCCCTCGCGCTGGAGTTCATTTCACTGCTGTTTGTTTTCCTGCTCATCACCCTACTGGGCTTCGGCTCCCGCTTTGTCATTGGGCGACTGCTGCTGCGACTGCTGGAAAGGTTTCTCGATCAGGTTCCTTTTATCAACACGGTTTACCGCACGGTAAAACAAATCGTCGACACCTTCAGCCAGCAAGAAAAGGCAGTTTTCCAGGAGGTGGTGCTGATCGAATACCCCCGCACCAAATGCTACGTGATCGGATTCCTCACCAGCAGGGCCAAAGGCGAGCCGCAGGAGGTGACCGGGGCGCATATCGTGAATGTCTTTGTGCCCACGACGCCCAACCCGACCAGCGGCTTCCTGCTGATGCTGCCGGAAGAGGACGTGACCCGGCTAAAAATGACGATCGCAGAGGGGATGAAGCTCATCATCTCCGGCGGTGCAGTGGTGCCCCCCGGTCAGAACGAAGCGGTGCCGATTGAAAATCCGCAGCAGGCCGATGGGGCCACCGGGGCTTGATGTCGGCCTCGCACCAAGTCCTCGTTCTGAGTAAGGAAGCCTCCGGAGAGTCCTTCCTCAAGCTGCACCTACTGGGGGTAGAACTCGGCTGCCAGCTCTGCCTGAAGCGTATCGCCACGAAAAACCAGTCATCAAAATCGGCCCCGGATCTCTTCGACACGGCGGAGGTTCAGATTGATACATCCAAGCAGGGAACCGCTCAGTTCATCCGGGAATATGAAATAACCCGCCGCCGCAGCGACATTGGCCTCAACTACCGCTCGCTGCAGCACGCCTCGAATTTGAGCAGGCTGGTCATCCACAACGGCAGCCACCTCCCGGATCTGCCCGCCTTATACCGACTGATGGAGCGCAGTATCGATGCCTTTGCGGCGGGATCGGAGCCATCGCTGGTCTTCTTTAAGGCGCTTTACCTGCTGCTGAAGGAAGAGGGCTACCCCGTGCGCGAATCCTGGTGGGAACAGCTGCCGAACAGCCTGCGCAGCGACGCACGGACACTACTCGCGCAACCCAGCCCGCAATCACTACCCTCCGAGATTCGGGCAGTGTGCGAGGCCTCCGCCCAAAATCTGATGCACTGGCTGCGCCGGGAAACGGACCTCATCCTACCAAGCGGAATATTGTAATTGTCGAAAC
>PXBU01000375.1 GCA_003566795.1 Puniceicoccaceae bacterium
CGCCAGTGCGAAAGTGCTGGGAATCGTGGATAAGCTGGAGCGGACGGAGCGGTCGAAAACGCTGGAAAATTTGTCCGCCATTTTCGGGGAGCAGGCCGAGTCATTTTTGGAACAGGTCGAGCAACTGACCGCGATTCGTGACTTTGCGGGCCTGCGCAGTTTTGTTGAGAACCTGCCGCTGGAAGGTGCGCGGGAAGAGGAAGCCAAGCAGCGACTGGCCGAATGGACCGCATTGATGGATCATGTGGAGGCGGCGGGTCTGATGCCATTTCTGCAAATTGATTTGGGGATCGTGCGGGGGCTGGCCTACTACACCGGTTTTGTGTTTGAGGCCTTCGAAGCGAGCGGTGAGGGCAGGGCGCTGGCCGGAGGCGGGCGGTATGATGCCTTGGTGAAGAAACTAGGCGGCCCGGAGATGCCAGCGGTGGGCTTTGCCATGGGCGACGTGACCCTGGTGGATTTATTGGAATCGAAGAAACTGCTGCCGAACTTCGTCGATGCGCCGGACTTCGTGATGATTCTGGCTGGCGCGGACGAGCGCAAGGCCGCGCTGCTGGACGCCGCCTCACTGCGGGCCGTCGGCTATCAGATCAACTATCCGCTCAAGGAGCAGGGCTTTGGCAAGCAGTTCAAAGCCGCGAATCAATCCGGCGCACGCTTTGCCCTGATCTACGGTGCCGACGAATTGGCGCGGGATGCCGTGAAGGTCAAAGACCTCACCAGCGGCGGCGAATGCGAGATCAGCCGCAGCGATTTGCAGCGGGCTTTGCCCGAGCTGATCGAGCATGGATTGATTACGGGTGACGGTGAGCGGTAGTCGGTGCTCGGTAGTCGGTAGTCGGTAGTCGGTGCACCCGTGGTGCCTGCGCTTGCGCATGGCACCATCGCCGTTCAGGCGATGGCTTCGAGAGTTGGACCCGAATGGCACTAACTTAAGCCGGTTTTACGTGAAACCTTAATCGTAATCGTAATCCTAATCGTAATCTCAAATACCTAACCCATCTTTAACACTAAAAAAACTAAGCCCCTCAATTAGAACGACTTGCAATTAATTGGCCGTCCCAGTGGCACTACAATCGCTCAATTATGTTTAAATTGTCATTCTACTGGTGCCTCCCGGATTCATTGACAATCCTAAATCTTGATACAGTTCTTTTAATTCCTGGTCTGGATTGGTCGCCTTTCTGATGTGCAAGGTATTGCCATCTTTCTGCTTAAATGTCATGGTGACGCGCCGTTGTAACTCGAAGATGTCTTTCAATGAACGCCAACTCAGGTCGTGCCCTTTTTCTTTGAGTTTTTTGCGGATGACTTGCACGCCTTGATAGGCCAGCACGGTAATAAATAGGTGGCCATCGCATCGTTCCTCTTTGTGGTGGTAAACGGGCCTGATCCCGAGTTCGGATTTGAGACTTTTAAATACTGCTTCGAGATCAGTGAGCATGGTGTATGTCCTCCAATACTGTTCATCGTCCCAGTCCATCTCGTTAGTTCTGAGAGTGTAAACGCCCGGGTGGGTCGATTGGCTGCCTTGCTGTGGCTCGAAGCGCCACTGAATCTGAAGGGTCGTGCCCTTGGTTTCATCGAACGTGTAGTCGATCTGGTAATGCTGCGCGACGCGGCTAAAGCGTTGCTTTAATCGACCTATGCGTTCGGTCACTTTGTCACGCTTTTTGGTGCAACCTTTCTTGCTCAAACCTGCATTGAGCTTGCTGAGTTCGGCTTCGAAACGCTCCTTCATTAGAGCATCGATTTGCCGGTCTTTTTCGGCGCGTTGCTCCGACCAGCAGGCGATGGATAACTCGCCAGGCTCCTTGATTTTGCTTTTCTCATCATCGTTTACCGCAGTCGAATCATCCTGTGCGCCCCGCCGATCCAGATAGATCTCGTGGCCGCTTGCGGACAAGATTTTGGTCGCCTGACTCTTGTCAAATTCGCGTTTACGCTTGCGGCTGACGACCAGATACTTGAACCCGTTCTGGGCCAACCACAGAATGTTTTCTTCGGTCGCGATACCCGCATCCATTACGATCAGAGCACCTGCCGGGACATCCAGTTTTTCGAGCATACCTTGCAGAGTTTTCCCCTCTGTAACACTCCCCTCGAAGACCTCCGAGCGACGCACAAAACCGCTCCCGTCCAGCATTAGCCCCAGGGTGATCAAGGGACAATCAAAGCGCTTCTCCTTCGAACGCCCCCGCTTGGCTTTTGCGTTCGCGTTGGCATTACCCTCAAAAAACGTGTTGGTTAAATCATACAACGTAACTGTAGGGGTGAAGCCAAAAAGATTCTGCACGTTGTCGAAAACTTGCTCTTCGATGCTCTGCTTGTGATTGATTAAGCGATCCGATGCTCGGTAGAGCTGCATTAATGGCATTGATTGAAAATCGAACTTCAAAAGTTCACCAATCGCGCTCTTGTTTTTCATCCATTTCCAAGTGGCCAGTTCGCTGCGCGGTTCGCACATACGGCCAATTATGTTGGCCAGAGCGGTCGCTTTCTGCCGACCATTAAACCCCAGATCGTCTAGGATTTCAGGCAGACCGAGTTCTTCGAGAGCATGCAGCGAGACATGTTCAGTGCCCACCGACCGAAGTTGATTTAGATCGACACTATTGACGTCCACCTCACAAAAATCTGCCTCCACCCGCCCCGCCTGCGTATCGGCACTGTCGCCACGTAGAGCCAAGATTTTTGCACAGATATGTTGCGCTTCTTTTTCGACTACACGTGGAATTTTGAACAAAGCACTCTGGCCATCGAGAATCTGCTCAATGCGCACACACAGGTCAGGCCATAGCTTGCGTGGAATATCAAAATGCCGACCTAAATTGAGTAAAGTTTTTTGGCTTACCTTTTTACCGTCACGAGAAGACGTGACGAGCCGATAGCTGAAGTAGCGTTTTTTGGAGGCCGAGGTGCCCGTTTTAGTTTGTCTGATAAACATGCACCTTAGCGTTCAGTGAATAATCGACAAGTCAAGATGTATATAATATTATGGCACTACAAATGAAGCCGCAAGTGTGCAAGTCACTGATTACAAGCAAAAATACGAGGAATTTTAGTCCAAAATAGTCAAAATATCGATGAATTTAGAGGCCAATTGTTAAAGATGGGGTAAGCCCCCAGCAGCGGGTCTTTTTTTCTCTCCCCGAAAAGTTCCAGCGGCACTGCGGCCTGCTTTCGCGCTTACGTTGCAACACTCGCCGGAACTTTCCGTAGGCTCAGCAGCGGCATGGTATTCCGCAATCGTCGCGTAAGCGGTCTTACCGAAATAACGCTCCAGCAGACGGGAGTCCGATTTAAGCAAGTCCACCAGGATCAACCCGTCGATGACGTCGCTGAAGGCGGGGTCCACGTTAAAGCTGACGAGGACCCCGTTGAGCTTTAAATAGTGGCGCAGTAAAATCGGAATGCCTTTTTTGTCATCCTCGAAACCCGAGATGATTGCTGAAACCGAATCGATTGAAGTGATGGATTTGGCAATCGTCTTCAATGACGATCCGCGCAGGCGGGCTTTCGACTTGGGTGGCTTGCGGGCCTGCACCAGCTGCGAGATTTCTGCGTCGAAGCTATGCTCCCGAAAAAAGTGGACCATCAGATTCCTGGAAATGCTGTGGTAGGCGTTCGAGATACTCACCGGCCCGAATAGAATCCGATAGCGCGGGAATTTCGCGATGAATGCCCCGATGCCGCGCCAAATCAAAGAGAGCGAGGCGTGTTTCTTCTGGTATTTAATCCGGATGAAAGATCGGCCCAGCTCCAAACTCGGCCCGATCTTATCCATAAAACCGGCGCGATACTCGAAGAGCGTCGAGGTGTAGAGCCCCTTCAGCCCATGCTCAGCAACAATCTCATCGGCCAGCCCGATGCGATACGCTCCAGCCACCTCCGCCTCGGTCTTGCTCCAGAGAAAGAGGTGAAGGTAATACTCATCGAACTGGTCGAGGTCGATGGCCCGTCCGGTGCCCTCCTTGGCCGCGCGGAAGGTCTCTTCCCGCAACCGCCCGATCTCCTGCAGCAGGACGGGGATCTGGCTGGCCCTGGCATAGTAAACTTCCAAATCGCCCTGCTCGGCCAGGCGCTGCTCCTCGGGCAAGGCGGCTACCTCCTGCTGTAGCAGATCTCTCGGCTGGGGAGCCGCCAGCGGTTCAAATTCATTCTTGAGCTCGGAGGCAGCGCGAAAGGGGAAGCGTAGCCGTCGATGGCTCTTGGATGGGAGTGTGCGCAGCGCGTAAGTTTTCAGCCGTAGATAATCGGTCGCAGCCGATTTGTTCTCGAAGCGTTGCAACCGATCCGGGGGGATGGCATCGCCGACTTTTAAATCGATATCGCGGCCCTGCACCCGGCACAGCTCGCGCCCCAGCATCAGCGTGCGCACCCGGGGATGCAGTAAACCAAGTATCTGAAACAGCAGGCTGTTGCGACCTTCGAAGAAAACCGGCAGCACAGTCGCGCCTGACTTCGCGGCCAAACTGACAACGTGCGAGGACCAAACCGGATCGATCACAGACCAGCGATGCAACTTGCAATGCGAGACCTCTCCCGCCGGAAAAACACCCAGACAGTTGCCCTCACGCAGGTGCTTTATCGCAGCGCGCATCCCCCGGATGTTCGCCTGCACGGACGATGCCTGGTCGAAGGGATCAACCGTAATCAGACTGCCGCGTATCCCATCCATCCGGGCCAGCAGAAAGTTGCCCATCAATTTTGCATCCGGACGTATGTTCTTCAACAGCGCCCCCAGGATGATTCCATCTACCCCACCAAAAGGATGGTTGGCCACCACCAGCAGTGGGCCCGTTTTGGGTATCCGCTCGTAATCTTTGATATCGAGCTCAAACTGGACTTGAATCGCACGCAGTGCTTTCGAGAAAAAGAGCGGGTCATCCTCCAAATCATCCAGGGTGGCGTGAAACTGGCGATATTGTCGATTGATCTGAGAGAGGCCCGTCAGCCAGCCGAAGCCAGGCGCAAGCGCCGCCGCCAGACCTTGGGGCAGGTGCGCTTGTCGGAGCAGTTGCGGCAGATTGAAGAGGTCGGGCATGTCTTATCAACTGTGAGAATCAATCACCGACGGCGGTTTTTGCACGCTTTAAAGCCCGCTTGGTTCAGAATTTTGCGTCGGCCCACCGGAACACTTCGCTGTGACCAAGCCAAGCTGAGCTTGCAGCAATTGTTGCGGCCTGACAGCCAGTCCAATCGCCTGCCGTCAGGCTGAAATAACCGCCCAGCAGCTAAAACTTGGCTACGATTGAAAATAAGTCTTGATTTGGTCCGAGCCCCACGCATTTTCATGCCCTTTCCTGAAATTTTGGACGGGTAGCTCAGTTGGTTAGAGCAACTGGTTTACACCCAGTAGGTCGTGGGTTCGAGTCCCTCTCCGTCCACCATTTCCGGGTTCAA
>PXBU01000220.1 GCA_003566795.1 Puniceicoccaceae bacterium
CGGGCAGCTGGGCCTGATTCCAGACGAGAGCAATCCGCAATATCGTCCCTCAGAGGAGGACCTGAATGCCTTCCAGGATCAGTTAAAAGACGTTTTGCAGAAAAAGGGCTTTTAGCTGGCGATCAGTTAGAAGACCTTGCTGATTGACTCGCCCGGCTATCTGACCTCCCGCGCGGGAATGGTGACGGTGTCGATGACGTTGCTCTCGGCATCGATGGCATCGACCACCTTGTGATCGGGGTGCAGCGTAATGATCAGGGCGTGGCGGATGCTTTGAGCCTGCTCCAAGTACCAGGTGTTCTCGACATTGTGCACTCCGCGGGTGCGCACACCCCAGCTGCCGTCGCCCACGTAGATAACGCCGCGCTCGGCATCCTCGGCCCCCTCGAAGATCGGCACGGTGCGTTTGTAGGTGTGATCATGGTGCTCCAGCACCAGGCGGATGCCGTTTTCCTCAAAGAGCGGCACCCAGTGCTCGCGCACCAACCGGCCCACACGATCGTTAAAATTCCGCACGCTCGGATAGGCTGGCACGTGATAAACCGGAATCAGGTGGGGGACGTGGCTGCGCTCGCTCAAAGTTTCTTTCATCCACACGGCTTGTTCGCGCTCGATGGGATTGCTGTGATCCGAGTCACCCATGACGATGCTCATATAGTTGCCGAAATCGAGCACCCCGTAGCCAGGGTCACCCGGAAACGCAAACAATGCATAGAAAAATGGAGCCAATCTCTCGCGGTCTTCGTGGCTGTTGATGCGGCCGCGGTGGTAGGCGCGACGGATTTCATGGTTGCCCATCCCAACCACCACCGGCGGCACCCGACCCTCCGGTGTCACCAATGTTTCGACCTTTGAATCGAGGAATTCATACCAGAGATGGGCATTGCTAATTCTGCCGTCGCAATAGGCAAGATCACCACCCCAAACGATCAGGTCCGGGTCGTGCTCCATGGCGGCCCGGTTCATGGCAGACATCCATTCCTTACGGTGCCGCACATCGCCACCAGCAGCTATGACGATCGGCCGGTCGAGCGTAGCTGGCATCGTGCGGAACCAGTAGGTCTTCTCGTCCGGCGAACCGCGGAACTCATATTCCGTGTCGGGCTGGAGATTCATGATCGACACGCGGTCAATCAGGCGGTCGGAGCCGGGGAAGGGGAACCGCTCGGCCTCGATCGGGGTCCACTCATTCGTTCCGCGCTGGCGGGCTTGAATGAACGCGGGCGTATCCTCGTCCTCCGCGAGGCGGTGCCAGTCGATCACGATTGAAGTGGTCGGATCGCCCGTCCACGTGAGGATCATGCCAGGGGGCGCCTTCTTTTCCGAGTCGGCTAACAAGCCGCCGGTAAAAGCGAAAGTCGCGAATGCTGCAACAAGTGCCGCCCGTCGTAATTTTAGGATATTATTCATCATAATTAAGGGGTAAAAGACCTCGGACGTGAACGCAAGGGTTAAGATCACATTCAGGTTCTTGATGGGTGGGCTTCCTACGCCTACTCGAATAAATTGCATGCGGTTTTTGTATTGACTTAGCCATTACTCAGTTGCACCGTAACAACATCGCCACGCGACTCCATATGAGTAGTGACAAAACGAGCCCGTTGACATTCGATCTTCAACAAGACCTGCTTGAGAAGCTGAAACAGCTCCAACGCCGGAGTGGGGCTCGTTCTTTGAGTGTATTGATTCGTTATGCTGTGAGTCAACTGCAGGTCTCTAAGCTGGACCTTGGGTCAAAACCGCATCATCAAATATCGGTGCGATTGCCGGATGATCTACGCCAAACTCTCTTACGCACGAGTCAGCAAAAGAAGGTTAGTGTTGGTGAAGTGATTCGTGCGGCTTTGGATTCTTTACCGGCAGAAATTCCGGACTTTAACCCTGAAAGCACTATGCCTAAGAAAAAAGCAACAAACAAAAAGGCGGCTCCCAAAAAGGTAGCACGCAAAACTCCAGCCAAGAAAAAGGCTGTTCAAAAGAAGGTGGCTAAAAAGCCAGTAAAAAAAGTAGCGGCTAAAAAAGCGGCCAAGAAAAAGGTAGCTAAAAAGGCGGCCAAAAAAGCCGTCAAGAAAGCAGCCAAAAAGGTGGTCAAAAAAGCGGCTAAGAAAAAAGTCGCCAAGAAAGCAGCCAAGAAAGCCGTAAAAAAAGCGGCTAAGAAGGCCGCCCCCAAAAAAGCAGCCAAAAAAGCCGCTCCCAAAAAAGCGGCGGCAAAGAAGGCGGCTAAAAAGAAAGCAGCCAAAAAAGCTAAGAAAAAATAGTCTGCCTTATTAGTGACGCTTAGGCTAGGCTTGCTTTTGCCTTGGCAGAAGTTTTATTTCCTGCGCTCTTGTGGCTCCCCCGAATCTGGGGGGACCACAAGAGCGTTTTTTTATGACTATGCCAAAAAATACTACACTCTCTACCTGGGCCAGAAACATCTCACCCTCACCGACACTGGCCGTCGATGCCAAAGCCAAAGAGCTGAAAGCTGCGGGCGAAGACGTCTGTGGCTTCGGCGCGGGAGAACCGGACTTTGATACGCCGGATTTCATCAAGGAGGCCTGCGGCAAGGCACTGGCGGATGGCAAGACCAAGTATGCGCCGGCTCCTGGGATACCGGACTTGAGAGCGGCCATTGCTCAGAAGTATGTTTCCGATAATGGCATCGCAGGTGTTCGTCCCGAGCAGGTCGTCGTCAGTCCGGGCGGCAAGTATTCTTGCTATCTCGCCATCATGGCAGTCGTGAGTCCGGGGGATGAGGTGATCATCCCGGCACCCTACTGGGTGAGTTACCCGGAAATGGTCAAACTTGCCGGCGGCATGCCAAAGATGATTTTTGCCGGACAGGAGAGCAGCTTTAAGATCTCGCCCGAGCAGTTGCGCGAGGCGATCACGCCGCAGACGCGGCTGGTCATCATCAACAGTCCTTCAAATCCCACCGGCACGGTGTATACCCGTGAGGAACTCGCAGCACTCACTCAAGTGGCGATTGAGGCGGGCATCTATATAATGTCGGATGAGATTTATGAATATCTTCTCTATGACGGTGTGAAGCATGTCAGCCCGGCGTCTTTCTCGCAGGAAGCAGCTGAGTCCGTCATCACCGTGGCGGGATTTAGCAAAACCTTTTCCATGACGGGTTGGCGGCTGGGGACGCTGATGGCTCCGGCACCGATTGCCAAGGCCGTTACCAGCATTCAAAGTCAGACCAGTTCGAACGCCACCACCTTTGCGCAATACGGAGCACTCGCAGCGATGCAGCAATGGGAGCGCTCGATGGCAGCGGTGCGGAGCATGCTCGAAGTGTTTGACCGTCGCCGAATGTTTTTGTTGGAAGGTTTGAACGCGATTGACGGGATCGAATGCGCACGTGCGCAGGGGGCCTTTTACCTGTTCCCGAAGATGGATGCTTTTGGGCTTTCTGCGATGGATTTTGCCGCAAAACTATTGGAGGAGGAAAAGGTCGCGGTGGTTCCCGGCGAGGGCTTCGGTGCTCCCGGCTACATGCGGCTGAGTTATGCGACTTCGGATGAGGTCATCGAAAAAGGCCTGGAGCGGCTGGCGCGTTTTTGTGCCAAGCTCTAGTATTTTCAAAATAAGAAAAAATATTTTTGAAGCACCACTAGTTAAATACGACACCCGTCAACGATACTTAGTTAAGCAAGATAATGAGCGATAAAGAAAAGATCCTTTACACACTGACCGACGAGGCACCGGCACTAGCGACACGTTCGTTGCTGCCCATCATTAGTAGCTACACGGCTGCCGCCGGCGTCACGGTTGAAACGCGGGACATCTCGCTGGCCGGCCGAGTTCTCGCCACCTTCCCGGATTTCCTGTCGGCAGATCAGCGCATTAACGATGCGCTGTCCGAATTGGGGGAGCTGGCAAAAACCCCGGAGGCCAACATCATCAAGCTGCCGAACATCTCTGCTTCCGGGCCGCAGTTAAAGGCCTGCATCAAAGAGCTTCAGGCTCAGGGCTACCCGCTGCCCGACTACCCGGATGAACCGGCTTCCGAGGAGGGAAAGTCGATCAAGGCACGCTACGACAAAGTCAAGGGGAGCGCCGTCAACCCGGTGCTGCGCGAGGGTAATTCCGACCGCCGTGCCGCCGCCGCAGTCAAGCAATACGCCAAAAAGCATCCTCACTCGATGGGTGCCTGGTCGGTGGAGTCAAAGTCTATGGTTTCTAGTATGTCGGACCATGACTTCTTCGCCAACGAAAAGTCAGTTACCCTGACGGAAGCCACCCAAGCCAGGATTGAGTTGGTGACGGCTGATGGCACGCAGTTGCTCAAGGATGATCTGGCACTTGAGGCCGGTGAGGTGCTGGACGGCACCTTTATGAGTGCCCGGGCACTGCGTGAGTTTCTGGCGGGTCAGATCGCATCCACCAAGCAGGCGGGCACACTCTTCTCGCTGCACTTGAAGGCGACCATGATGAAGGTATCCGACCCGATTATCTTCGGGCACGGGGTGGCGGTTTACTTCAAAGACGTTTTGGAAAAGCATGCGGATGTCTTGAGTGAGCTGGGCTTCGATCCCAGCTATGGCATGGGAGATCTTTATGCACGACTTGCGAGCCTTCCCGCTGAGCAAAAGGCCGAAATCGAAGCCGACATTGCCGCCGTTTACGAGAATGCACCGGACATAGCGATGGTGGATTCTGATCGCGGCATTACCAACCTGCACGTGCCAAGTGATGTCATCATCGATGCATCCATGCCCGCTGCGATTCGCAGCTCCGGTCAAATGTGGAATAAGGACGGACGGCAACAGGATACCAACTTCATCATCCCTGACCGCTCCTACGCGGGCGTGTATGCGGCGACGATTGATTTCTGCAAAAGGCACGGTGCGTTCGACCCTGCGACCATGGGTACGGTCCCCAACGTGGGACTGATGGCGCAAAAGGCCGAAGAGTATGGCTCGCACGATAAGACCTTTGAGATCCCGGCTGCCGGGACGGTCCGCGTGTCCGATGCCTCCGGCCAGGTGCTGTTCGAGCATGCCGTGGAGGCGGGTGACATCTGGCGGGCCTGTCAGACCAAGGACGCCCCGATTCGCGACTGGGTGAAGCTTGCGGTCACCCGTGCCCGCGCGTCCGGTGCGCCGGCGATCTTCTGGCTCAATCAGGAGCGTGCGCACGATGCGCAGCTGATTGCCAAAGTGGAGACCTATCTGAACGAACACGATACCGAGGGCCTGGACATCCGTATTCTTGCCCCGGTCGAAGCGACGCAAGTCACGCTTGAGCGGGCCAAGGCGGGTCTGGACACCATTTCGGTGACGGGTAATGTCTTGCGGGACTACCTGACGGATCTCTTCCCGATTCTGGAACTGGGCACCAGTGCCAAGATGCTGTCGATCGTGCCACTGATGAACGGCGGTGGTCTGTTTGAG
>PXBU01000016.1 GCA_003566795.1 Puniceicoccaceae bacterium
AGAGCGGCACCACCGGCGGTTTGAATAAAGGAACGTCTTTTCATAATACTCATTTGATGGAGGGTCCAGCTCCGTCTGGACCGCGATGTGCAATCGGTAGCGCTTCGGCCCGCGCGGACGAGACGGAACTCGTCCCTCCCGGTTTGATCGATCTGTTAAAATAAAAAAGCTCTAAAATATGACAGAAAACGTCACGTTTTTTTCCCGTCCGTTTTGGGCGAGCAGCTCGCGGATTTGCGGTGCTTGTTCGTCCTGTAAGGCAGCGAGCTGTTCGGGCGTGTAGCGCCACTGCCAATTACCGGTGGACGTGCCCGGCTTGTTCAGGCGCGCATTGCCACCCAGTCCCATAAAATCCTGGAGTGGGGCGATCGCAAGATTGGCTACTGTCGCCATGGCGCAGCGGATCAGGTCTTCGGCGATGTTGTTTCCGGATACGCTGAGGTAGCGTCGCACATGGTCACGCACCTCTTCCGATTCGGAGCGATACCAGCCCAGCGTGGTATCGTTGTCATGCGTGCCAGTGTAAATGACCGTGTTGGGATCGAGGTTGTGGGGTAGGTAGGCGTTCTCATCGTCACCGCCAAAGGCGAACTGCAGCACCGCCATGCCGGGCAGGCCGGTGCGCTGGCGCAGCGCGTCCACCTTCGGAGTGATCACCCCGAGGTCCTCCGCCACGATGCGGGCATCCGGACAGGCCTGTTGGATCGCGCAGAAGAGTTCCCAGCCGGGACTTTTGATCCACTCGCCATTGCGGGCGGTGGATTCCCCGGCGGGAATCGACCAATAAGACTCAAATCCGCGAAAGTGGTCGATCCGGACGATGTCGTAGAAGGAGAGGTTGGCGCGTATCCGCTCGACCCACCAGGCAAAGCCGGTGGCTTGGTGCTGCTGCCAGTCATAGAGCGGGTTGCCCCATAGCTGCCCGTCCTCGGAGAAATAATCCGGCGGCACACCCGCGACGTGAGTCGGCTGCAGCTCGTCATCGAGCTGGAACAGTTCCGGATGCGACCACACGTCGGCACTGTCCAGCGCCACGAAAATAGGCAGATCGCCCAGGATATCGACGCCACGCTCGCCAGCGTAGGCCCGCAACTGCTGGAGCTGCGCCGAAAAGAGATACTGATAAAACACCTGCGCCTCCATGGCAGTCTTGAGCGCCTTCGTCTTGCGGCGTTTCTTGGCCTGGGCATAATCACGCGACTTCTCCGGCCACTCCAGCCAGCAGGCACCCTGGTGCTCAATCTTGAGTGCCGTGTAGAGCGCGTAGTCCTCCAGCCAATACGCCTGACTCTTGCGGAATTGCGCAATGCTGCCGTAGTCCAGTAGTTCGTCCGCGCCGGTCGCGGCGAAGTTCTCGAAGGCGGTCTCCAGCACCGGCCAAAAATTATGGTAGAGCGCACCGTAATCGACACGATCTTGCGGTAACTCACGCAGAGAATCCAAGTCGGCCTCTGTCAGCAACTCGGCTGCCACCAAAGGCTCCAAGTCGATCAGGTAGGGGTTACCCGCAAAGGCGGAAAAGCATTGGTAGGGGGAGTCGCCGTAGCCAGTCGGCCCCAGCGGACAAATCTGCCAGACTCGCATCCCGCAGCCGTGTAGAAAATCCACGAAACGATACGCCTCCGTGCCCAGATTACCGATACCGGTCGTCGAGGGCAAAGAGGTGACGTGGAGCAGCGCACCCGCCATCCGTTCGTTTAGCCAATTGTAGAGAGGGGGAGAGAGGGCTGCCATGCGAAAAAGGGAATTTGATCAGTTTAGAGCGGATTTTAAACGGCAAGCATAGCTGATGGCGCCACACGATCAATTTCAATCGACACGAATGAATCTAGCGGCGTTCTCCTTTTAAACATAAATTAGACATAATATATATTGTGCGACAATACTTATTCAGCCGGGCCCCAGCGGCTGGTAAATGGATAATAGATAAAAAAGGCCTTACCGATGACGGATTCTTTCGGCACATTGCCCCAGTAGCGGCTGTCGAGGCTGTTGCTGGAATTGTCTCCCAGCGAATGAAATTTGCCCGCGGGAATTTTCATTTGCTGTCCTTCGCCCAGCAGTTCCGTGTTTACGTAGCCGCCGTACTCGCCTTCACCTGCGGCGATTCGTTCGAAAATTTCCTTTTCGTCGCGCGGCCGACCGTCCACCAAGAGTGTTCCATCGCGGATCTCGAGGGTTTCGCCGCCGACGCCGGCCAGCCGCTTGATGTAATACTTATTGGTAAAGTCGCCACTGAAGCGTCCGATTTCCTGCTGGACTTGATC
Organism: Puniceicoccaceae bacterium; assembly: GCA_003566795.1. Lineage (GTDB taxonomy): Bacteria > Verrucomicrobiota > Verrucomicrobiia > Opitutales > Coraliomargaritaceae > Coraliomargarita_B. Next base: position 2,268 of record PXBU01000016.1, read on the forward strand.
TGTGCGGAACACGAAGGGATCGCCGACTTTGGGCTTCCGGAAATGATACGACATACGGTCCACAAACAGCGCATCGCCCAGCGTGATGTCGAAGCGCAGCAACTCATCCCCGGCGGCGGCCTCCTGGTGCATCCGCAGCATTGCATGGCGATCATTGCCCGGAATGCGTCGCACTGTGCCGCGCTCGGGGTCAAAAATCTCGCCCAATACGACATTCATCTCCGAGGCGAACTCCATCGGCACCACCAGTTTATGCGGCGTTCCATCGACTAAAACCGTGTACTGGGCGTGCGTCGTCGGTAGCACTAAAAACTTTCTGCCGGGCACCGGCTCGGCCAGAAATCGCGCCTGCCCGCTGCGATCATAGCCCAAAAATGGCAGCTCGACCGGTCCGCTGTTTTCGGCGACCAGCGCCCGGTGCCGCGCCCCCAATGTAGCCAATCGGAAGAACCGCTGCAAACCGCTGGGAGCGCCCGCAGTTTCATTCTGCTGGTAAACGACCGCGTTCATCCCGCTGTAGGTCGGATACATCGAATTGGTCGGAATGATGAAGGGCTGGAAGAAAAAGGTCCGTATCCCGATCACGATGATGGCCGCCACCAGTGCGACTTCGAGATTATCGTTCCAAATGGTTTTCGGATACATCTTGCCCCCGATTTTTTTGAGCAAGCCATCGAGTCGGTCCATGGCGGCTTCAAGCTTCTGCGGATGGTCGCCTTCCATCAAGCTTTGCACCTCTTCGACCGCCTTTTCCAGCTCCACCAGTCGGCCCTCCGGAATCACATCGCGGCGGTAATGATAAATTTTATTTGCCGCGTGGAGCATCTCCTTGGCGGATTTTCGAAGCTTTTTCATGGTTTAATCTTAAAGGCTTTTTGAGCAGGTTCTGGGTTTTTGTGGAGGTGCAAATAAGTTGCTTTATTTTTTGTAGCGAGAGGGTTTATCCCGCCTGAACTGAGCTTGTCGAAGTCTCGATTCGAATGGTTCGTTTTGCGCAAGGGCTCGATCCTGGCTTTGCGCAAGGGCTCGATCCTGGCATAAAGCCATTCGCTACGAGGTAGTTGCATCATATCAGGAGGAGCCTCCGTCTGAGGTCTTGAGGATTTTGATAAAGGCATCCTGCGGGATCGAGACGCTGCCAATGTTTTTCATGCGCTTCTTGCCCTCTTTTTGTTTTTCAAGTAGTTTGCGTTTACGGGAAATATCGCCGCCATAGCACTTCGCGGTCACGTCTTTACGATAGGCGCTGATGGTCTCCCGCGCGATGACCTGGCTGCCGATGCTGGCCTGGATGGCGATTTTAAACATCTGGCGCGGCAGAATCTCTTTGAGCCGCTTGCAGAGTGCCCGCCCCCTACCCTCGGCTTTATCTTTGTGCACAATAGACGAGAAGGCATCGACCGACTCCCCGTTGACCATGATGTCGAGGCGGCAGAGCTTGGCTTGCTCGTAGCCCGCCATCTCATAGTCCATCGAGCCGTAGCCATGGGTGATACTCTTGAGGCGATCGTTGAAATCGACCAGGATTTCATTCAGCGGCAGGCGGCAAACCAGCATGACGCGCTTTTCGTCAATGGTCTCGGTATGCTCGCACAGGCCCCGTTTCTCCGAAACCAGCGCCAGCACGTCACCAATCGAAGTGCTGGGAAGGTGAATCGAGGCATTGATCATCGGCTCCTCGATATGGTCGATCTCGGCCGGATCCGGCAGGTTGACCGGATTATGCACTTCGATGGTTTCCCCATCGGTCTTGGTTACAAAATAAACCACGCTCGGATAGGTGGAAATCACATCGAGATCGTACTCGCGGCGGATGCGCTCCTGAATGATTTCCATGTGGAGCAGACCCAGAAAGCCGCAGCGGAAGCCAAAGCCCAGGGCCACGGAATTTTCCGATTGATACACAAAAGCCGCATCATTCAGGCGCAATTTGCCCATACCGGCCTTGAGTTTGTTGTAATCGCTGGTGTCGATGGGATAAATCCCGCTGAAGACCATGGGGCTGACTTCCTTGTAGCCGGGCAGCATCTCTTTGGCCGGTGTGTTGGTCAGGGTAATGGTGTCGCCCAGCTTGATCTCGGCCACGTCGCGTCTGTTGGTCACGATGTAGCCGACATCCCCGGCCTGGAGGGAGTCCTGCTTGGTCATGGCGGGCGAGAATTTACCCACTTCCTTGACCTGGGCCTTCATCCCGTCGCTCATGGTGAGAATGCTGTCGTTTGCCTTAACCGTGCCGGAAAAGACCCGAACGTAACAGATCACCCCTTTGTAGGTGTCGTAAATGCAGTCGAAAATCAGCATGCGCAGGCCCTCCACCTCCGCCCAGCGCGGCTGGGGCACACGGGCCACGGCTGCCTCCAGGAGGTCCTCGATACCCAGGCCGTTTTTCGCACTGGTCAAGACCGCTTCTTCGGCGGGTATGGCCAGCACATCCTCGAGTTGCTGCTGGATCGCAGGCACGTCGGCACTGGGCAAGTCGATTTTGTTGATGACGGGGATGATCTCCAGCCCCTGTTCCAGTGCCAGGTGGGCGTTGGCCACGGTCTGGGCTTCGATGCCCTGGGCCGCATCGATCAAGAGCATGGCCCCTTCGCAGGCAGCGAGGCTGCGCGAGACCTCGTAGGAAAAGTCCACGTGGCCGGGGGTGTCGATCAGGTTGAAGGCATAGTCCTGCCCGTCCCTGGCCCGATAGACCATCGAAACCGGGTGGCTCTTGATGGTGATGCCACGCTCCCGCTCCAGGTCCATCGAGTCGAGCAGCTGCTCCTTCATGTCCCGCATTTCGACCGTGCGGGTGAGTTCGAGGATACGATCCGAGAGCGTCGTCTTACCGTGGTCGACGTGGGCGATGATGCAAAAGTTGCGCGTATGATGTAGGTCAGGCATAGATTGGTGAAACCCGCTAAAATCACGCACCTTGGGAAAAGTTCAACCTTCTTTCTCGTTCCGTGCCGATGCATAACGCGACAAAGCCCCCGGACCGCCCCGCCGCCGCGCGAACCCGATTTATGGCATGAGGCAGGTTCCCCGCCCACCGGCAAGTCAGCGGGTTGACCACAAACGAGAAGCAAGGCCTGCGGCTAGTATGCCATCCAATAA
>PXBU01000195.1 GCA_003566795.1 Puniceicoccaceae bacterium
ACGAACAACACCGTGTATCCTGTGTTCATCGGTCCAGATATACATCAGTTCATCCAATCGGTTCCGTGGCAACCGGCCGGTATCGTCGTAATAGAAATAGCCACGTTCGTTCAACTGCTCCGGTGTAACCTTGTCGATAAGGAAGAACTCACTACCGAGTGTACTGCGATACACCTCGACCTCGGCAAACCGCCGATTGTCCAGATCACGGACAGGTTTGATCTCGATACGGTTACGCCGGCGGGTGTTCGTCGTCCTGACAGCGACCGGATAACACGCCCTGGTCACGTGGCCGTCAGAGTACCGATACCTCGCCGTGTACCAATAATCGCGCATCTGTTCCAACGTTCCTGTCGTCTCAGGCGCGATTCCTCCCGAAACATTAAAACTTCTTAATGTTACGTCAACGTCGGCTTGCGGATGTCCCGTAACCACGACTTCCCGAAACCCGATATCGTCAAGTTGCCGGGATTCGATGGTCATGGTATTGAATGGCATGATGTCTTCAAACTCCGCATCACCGAACACCGCGAAGTTTTCCACAACCTGTCCACGACTGAACAGATACCGCTCATCGTAATACGGAACCGCTTCAAACGCGTCTATAATGGCATCCAACAACGCCTGAACCGTAGCGTGTTGTGACATATCCACATTAACGACAGGTCCGCTTCCGATGCGCAAGTCCAACACACCCTGATAATCCAACGACGCGATGACGATATGCCCACGTGCCGGCACACCGTTTTCAACATCCTCAACATCCAACTGGTCGACAGTCCTGACAATCGGTGACGTTGATATGTAATCGTTCAGATACCACACCCCGTCAATGAGGTTAAGCATCTTGTTATGAGGCGCGATGTACACACTGCTGCCCAATCGGACAAGCGATCCGTTATCGACGTCTACTTCAGAGTCATATTCAAAACGTTTGACCGCAAAATAGTTTTCCGATAGATTATCGAGATCGAAAATGTCAACATGGTATGTGGTACCTTCGCCCCGATAGTATAATATCAGGCTGTTGTCGACGATCATAGGTTACGCCACCTGGACTTCCCATTCAATCGTGAGTTGGTCACCGGCTGCAAGAACGACGGTCGTAAACGACTGTCGAGCATATTCCACATCGAACGGAACCACCGGTGTTGTCGTCTCAGAAAGATTCAGGTTATGACCAAGAAGGGCCGCTGCTGCTGATGTAGCCTCTTGTGCAACAAACGTTCCTCTCCATTTACGAGCATAGTTGCCGGATGCTTCGCCTTCGATATCCTCGGTCTTCATCACACGTAAAGTAAGTGAGCCTGTTGCTCCATACATTCCGGTAATACCAGAAGAAACAAGAATACCGTCCTTACCGTTTTGCGCTCCTGTATACGGTAAATCGCCTTGAACGATAGTTTCATACGTATCGGTGAACAAATCATCGATTGCATTGTTGACAACACTGTTCATACTTTCGGCTGTATACTGCCGAAGTCCATTAAGAATAACGTTGCCGCTATCAAAATGAAGCACACCGTTTTTGAAGATTTTCGTACGGCCCGAAAGCTGTACAGATTCGCGAGTTTTCATATCATTGGGGTTCATTAAAAGTTAAGTGTTCAGTAAATTCCAACTTATATTCTTTTTCAGGTTTTTGCAACAGCGGTTCAGGTTCTTCGAAAGATATTACATCAATAAAACTCAAAAACAACTCCGACTCGACATAATTTATCTGATCGTAAAATCCAATACTATCAACAAATGTCAGATCACGAAGACTCAACACCTCTGAAGATACGATCATCTCATTTTTGGATAACACATCATCAACCCTGATAATATCCACAAAATCATAAGCACGCATTGCAAGTGTTACGGTGTCGATCACTTCGCGATAATCGCTAACATCAGCCAATCTAACAACATCTACAAAATTATAAATCCTTTGTCCTACAAACTCAACCCCTTCAACAACTTCCCGGTGATCACTTACTTCAGCAAGTGTGATCATATCAACAAACTGATATCCATGCACCGTCGACCGTAACAAAAATTTACGAAACAACGGATTGTCCGTCGAAACCTTATTACCTAAAATGACAAAACGACTCATTGTAGTTGCATCGGATTATCGATTAACTGCATGGTGTCTGTGAACGAAAGGTCGACATAGTTGCTACGCGTCACAACTTCACTGAATACCAACCCGTCCGTAAACGATAACACCGGTACGATTCTGTTACGGAATCTGGTCTCCGCCAGCGTCAGGGTTTCAACAAACGAAAAATCGAGCGGGTGCACACTGGTAATTATGTAGTCGTGAAACTCCACGGCATCGACCAATTGCTGATGCTCCTTGTCGATCCCAACAATCCCATCACCAACGGTCAATGTTTCGACAAACGAAACCCGATAACCTTTCAGGTATTCCGATGTGTCGACATTCCCGGCAACCGGTGTCATGTCGTGAGACTTCTCATAATCGGCGACAAACGGACGCAGTAACCGGACAAACCCTTTGATGCGAGTAATGAACCCGGTTTCCCCACGCTTAAACAATCTGGCGTTCTGTAGTTTGATCGGACGATCCGGACCCACCCTCTCCGGCGGTATCCGGGAGTCAATGCCTTTTAGAAACTGTTGGATGGTTTCGCGGAAATTGCTCATTTATCATCACGGTTGCGATACGTGAGTCCTGAAAATCGGGTACTAATGGTTCGGGTGCGGCGCTTCCTTGCCGGTGCGTTGGCAAAGTATTTCGGCTTCGTCGTAGGGAACGTACTATTGGCCTGACGTTTGCCGACAGGTCCTTTGTGTCGTGTCGACCGTCTGTACGCTTCGGTATTCTCCAACGCCGGAGACCGGATACCGATGATCCGCATGACTTCGTTCAGCACCGGTTCAAAATACACGCTATCTATTTGAGACAGGTCAATGTCGGTACCGTTGGACATGTACTTGATCTTGACTTCCTGGTCGTCCTTGGGAAACGGATAGACAAACAGGACAGGCCGGCCGTATCTGTTGGTACGGTCGCCATGGTCGGCGAAGTCGATAGCAAAGCATGCCTTGCCGCTCCGTGCGGCTTCACTGCGCAACGTGTGGACGTCCGGAACGTAATGATGGGACTCCCGCCCTTCGACAAGGAACAACTCGATCTCCGCGAAATCCTTGGGCAGTTCCACGAACTCCAAGGTCTGCTTCCCATAATCCACGGAACCTTTCTTGTCACGGACAACGAACACATCGGTCAGGTATGGGAGCATGCCCTGATCCTGTAGATTGACCACAGACCGTTTGATGTAGAAATCGGCGTTCTGTATAAACTGCGGACCCGCCTGTATGTCGGTCAAAGACGTCCGTACAAAATCACTCAGATGTTGGTTCGTCGTCTTCATCGGTTTCCTCAGTTAATGCTTCGGGCAGGGTGACCCCGATGGCATATGCGATTTTCTGAATTGCAAGCATCGTTATCTGACTGATTGCGAACTCAGGCATGATTATGTCGTCATCCATCTTTGTAGGTCGCGCCAGTTCAGGAACGTAGGTCAACAACAAAACGTCCCCGGAATTGGTACCCATCAACACCATATCGCCTTGTATGGCGAACCCAACCGCGCCGTCCCCGTCACTTTGCAGTGCGCGGATTGCGGACAGGTTTGTAATACTGGTCAGATTTGCTTCGACAAACGCCGGCCCGACATCCATGGCTTTTGTCTGTTCGATGATTCCTTGTTGTTCGAGGTCTGCCATCGAAGCCCCGTCATTCACAAAATCAGAACGAACAACGTAGTGAGAATCAGACCCCTTATCATAAAACCACTGGTCTTTAAATAGCTTCGCACCGTTCCCCGCCTTGAAATGTCTGAGATTGTCGGCGGGAACGATCGGCCCGTCATATGATCCTGGTACGTCGTTCTCCAACACCAGCAACAAACGGTCTCCCTTACGTACGTTATCGCCACGATGGAACGTATCGGTAGACCCGCTGTCCAGTTTATTGGCGGTCTTACTCACGAAACTCCCGAGGACAGCCACCCGTGTCGGCAAACTTTTGTAGATAGGGATTTCGACATCAGCATATTTGAACCCCGGATATTCCCCGTACAACGGATGTCCTGCGTCGTTGAAATAATCAACACTCTGAGTGATCGCAAACGGTTCAAACACCCCGCTATTAAAATACTGCTGACGTACCTGGCCGGCAGATTCCCATATGATCGAAACGATATCACCCGAAGTGATACGGTCGTTCGGGATGTCGACGGCTATCCGTCCCAAAATGTCGCCGTATATCTCGCGTATTTTCATCAGAACATTTTGGAATTGAGTTCGTAGAAAAACCGGTCACGTGTAAAATCGTTGATGGTCCGGTCGCGGTCCTGTACGGACAACAACCATCCGGCACCTATGTACACGGCGGTCTGTAGGTAATCAGGGATGTCGACAAGGCTTTCGGTCTCAGTGTTGATTTCGGTAGGCTTGCGGAAATATTGCAATTCCACGTCGACAGTATCATCCGTTCCCGTGTACAGGATGATTTTATTATCCGGCCATCCGCGCTCCAGGAACTCATAACACCCCTGATATTCACCAATACGGTTCATCCGGTGCAACAGTTCGTATCGGCGCGAGGGTGTAATCTCGACAGCGGGTGTCAACCCGTTCACATGCACGGCCAATTGCCGTTCCATGTCTATCGGAACGTTAAATACAGCACGGAACACCCAATCCGTTTTAAACGCGACGGGTGTTATGTTTGTATACTCTTCGGTCTTCCGGATGTTGTCGAGTATCCGAAGCGACCCGACGTGACCACGATCGCGGAGAATTTCCAACTCACGCGTAATATAGAAAGCAATGACCTCCCGCTTTGCCTGATTCAGATAAAACAGTTTGGTCGGATCGGTCACGAAGTCATCGTCGACCAGATTCGCAATGCGTTCGAATCTCCGCAGTATCGTGTTCTCGTTTTGCATTCATCGATTGTTAGGACTTCTTCCTCTTGCCCGATTGCTTCTCCGGTTTCTCGTACGTCGCAGTATTCGGGTCTTCTGACCTGGTACGTTGCAACGTCTGGTCGGGATCAACAACGGTTGATTTCACGGTCTTCTGGTTCCCGTCCTTGTCGGCAAGGTTGAACACAGACTCACGCTTGGCTGTCTGCAACTTGTCCGGATCGGGAGCATGCCGTCTGATAGGCTTTTTGGATTCCATTTCACGCTTTTTGTGCGCCGGTGTTTTTACACCAAGGTCATCGCCGATAATGATTTCGGCGTAATCGTCGATATACCTGTTGGTAATCTGCGCCCGGATGATTTCGATGTGATCGCTCTTCACTCCGAAA
>PXBU01000229.1 GCA_003566795.1 Puniceicoccaceae bacterium
CCCTGCCAGTCAGCCCCGCGTAATGGATGCACTTTGGGCGGATACTTCCGCCCCTTCTCCCGCTGCCAGGAATCCACCAAGCCGCGCACGAACTCTTGGCTACCCAGAATCGCCCCATCCGTAAAATAGCGCACCCGGCAGCGCAACACTGTCGCCTTCGGTAGTACTGCGCGATCTTGCTCCAGCACTTTCAGTGCGTGCTTACGTTCATTTTCTGACAGCCCCGGTTGCCCAGCCCATTTGCCGAAAATCAGTTCCCGGTGCATCTGCAACCCTTCGGCCACCGAGAGCTTATTGCGCGCGGAGCCATCCGCATAGGCCCGCCAAATATGAAGTATTCCTTTCAAAGCTCGCGAGCCCGTCGTTTGACGCGCAGGAACCGAACTCGGTGAGTGAGCCCGCCCTGAGCCTGCCGAATGGTCCCGCCCTGAGCCTGCCGAATGGTCCCGCCCTGAGCCTGCCGAATGGGCCACCGCCTCGGCATAGCCGCAAAAGCGATAATCCTTCGGGTCATCCACCAAACCCGCCCGCACCGGATTCAAATCAATGTAGGCCGCCATCGTTTGCAGCGGGTTGCCCGCACCCTGCACCAGCACACTCTTGAAACGCTCCATCCACAGCGTGCCCCGCCGCTCCCCGTGATTACGATTATACCAAATTGAGAAACGCTGTTTCACTGTCTTCATAAACTCCGAGAGATCGTGCATCCGCGCCAGCAGACGCTCCCGGATCGCCAGTGCGTCCTCATTGCCCTCCCGCAGCGCCTTTTCCAGCCGCGCAAACTCCACCGTCTGATATTTCGTCGGCTTCGGGTAGAGCACCTTAAAGCGGCGCAGCAACTCCCCATCAGCGACCACCTGCTTCTCCGGCACCCGCACCAACACATGGAAGTGATTGGACATCACACAGTAAGTCAAAATCTCCACCCCACAAAAGTCCGCCACCTGCCACAGCATCTTCCGCAAAACCTCCTTCTCACGGTCCCCCAACAAACGCTCACCCCCCACCACACGACTCATCGCATGGTAGCAAGCAGGCACCCCCACTAATTTCATCCGCTTCGTTTTTTGCATGCATCCCAGCAAATGAGCCACTCAAGCACTCGTCAACCATTTATTTATATGCAGGCTATAAAATTTAAATCATTCAGGGCGAATCCCACGCAACAGTTTATGATTCAGGATCATAAGCCACCAACATGTGGCGCTGGTCAGCCCCGCTCCCCGCAATATTTTATAGACAGGCTATAAAACATGGAACCCCAGAAGTGAATTACGTTGTTTGCTACCGCCCCTCGTTCCCGCAGAGAAATTCTTCCACCTTGTGTTGGCGCAGTTTGCGGCGGACCCAGTCGAGTGCGGCGTGGACGGCGCGTGTTTTTACGTCGAGTCGCCCACCGGTGTAGCGCACGGTTTTGGCCCAGACCCCCACCGGCGAGTGGTAGCCGAGGTGGATGGTGCCGACCGGGTTGCGCGCATTGCCACCCTCCGGTCCGGCAAATCCGGTCACGCTCAAGCCGTAGTCTGCCGAGAGCCGCTCGGAGATTCCCGAGGCCATGGCGACGGCGCACTCCGGGCTGACTGCGCCGTGCTGCTCCAGGATCGACTCCGGCACGCCCACTTTGGACACTTTCACATCATTGGCGTAACAGACCACACCGCCAACGAAAACTTTTGATGATCCGGGAATGTTGGTGAAAGCATTACAGAGCAGCCCGCCGGTGCATGACTCCGCCACGGCCAGCGTGCGATCCAAGGCCCGCAGCTCACGGTAAATGACGTGCGCCAGCGAGCAATGCCCGTAACAAACGAAGTCCTCCCCCAGCAAATCGCGGGCCTCCCCGGCGATCTGCTTGATCTGCTCCAGCGGCAGTAATCCGTCACGACTGCTGAGGCGCACATCAACGATCCCAAAGTGCACACAGAAAGCCACGGTCAGCCCCGGATGTTTAGCGACGAGAGGCTGTAAACGCTCTTCGACGGCGGACTCACCTACGCCGCAAGTGCGCAACTGCACGTAGGCTTCCTCCTCAGCGAGCACACCGCGCTGCTGCAGAATCGGAATGATTTGTTGCTCAAACATAGGCCGCAGCTCATGCGTGGGCCCCGGCAGCATAATCAAGAGCTTGCCATCGCGACGCAGCAGCAGCCCCGGTGCCGTGCCCCGCTCGTTATGAAGGACTTCACCATCGGCAAAACGATAACATTGTTTCTCGTGATGGCTCGACATCTTTCGCCCCATCAACTGGAACCGCGCCTCAATCGCCTCAAAGATGGTGGCATCGTAGGCCAGCTCAGTTCCGAGAGCCTCGGCGATATTCTCGCGCGTCATGTCATCGGCCGTCGGCCCCAGGCCACCGGTAGTGATAACAATATCCGAATGCTCCCAGGCATCGAGAAAGGCCCGCTGAATTTCCCCCTTTTCATCCGTGATCACACGGCTGCGCTGGATCGGCAGCCCGTAGCGGGCGAGCTGATCCCCCAGATAAACCAGGTGCGAATTTTCGCGGATGCCGACGAGAAGTTCGTCGCCAAAATTAATTACTTCGATGACAGGATTTTTGGACATTGCGGTATTGTAAGGCTATCGTGCCAAACTACATGATTTTTTGACAAATGCCAGAGTCAGATACAGATAAGTCCAAATCCCGGCTGAAGGAAAAAGTGCGACGGCTGCCGCACAAGCCGGGCGTGTATCTGATGAAAGATCGTCTCGGGCAGACTATCTATGTTGGTAAGGCCAAAGACCTGAAGAAGCGGGTCAGCACTTACTTCCAAGCCTCCCGCAAGCTGGTGATTGCCCAGCCCAAGATCCGGGCCATGATCGACTTGATCCACGACTTTGAGATCATGCAGGTCAAGTCCGAGGCCGAGGCACTCCTGCTCGAAGGGCAGTTGATCAAGAAATACAAGCCCCGCTACAATACCGACTTTACCGATGATAAGCGGTTTCTGCTGGTGCGGGTAGATCTACGCGAGACCCTGCCGCGTTTCCGGCTCACCCGCAACCGCACCGACAGTGGCTCCCGCTACTACGGGCCCTTTGCGCACTCCGGTCAGCTGCGTAAAACCCTGGCCGAACTGCGGCGAAAATTCGGCATCCTGTTGAGCGACGCAAAGCCCATCGACCTCGGTGATGGGCGCTGGCGACTTTACGACGACGCCCGTCAGGAGATCTACGAGCACGCCAACGAGATCACCGAGCCGGAATACCAGGAACGGCTGGATGCAGCCTGTGAGTTCCTCGAAGGCAAGGCTCGCGAATGGCTGGCCGAGCTGAAAGAGGCTATGCGGGAGTCGTCCGAGCAGCGCGATTACGAGACCGCCGCAGCACTGCGCGACCGCATCGCTGCGCTGGAGCAAACGGCGGTCCGCACGCGGAAGTTCGAGCGCAACCTCCTGCACACCCACCGCAGCGAAGACACCCTGCAGCAGCTAAAAAGCAAACTCGGCCTCGCACGACTCCCCAATCGGATGGAGTGCTTCGATATTTCCCATATTTCGGGCAACTTTTGCGTGGCCTCAATGGTCGCCTTCAATAAGGGCAAACCCAACCGCAAGCAGTATCGGCGCTACAAAATCCGCTCCTTTGTGGGCAACGACGACTTCCGCGCGATGGAAGAAGTAGTAGGCCGACGCTACCGGCGGCTGGCCGAGGAGCAGAAACCATTCCCTGAGCTGATCGTAATCGACGGCGGGGCGGGACAAGTTACTGCCGCACTCAAAGCCTTTCTCTCACAGGGGCTGGAACCACCCGAGTTGATCGGGTTGGCCAAGAAGAACGAGACGGTCATCTTCAGCGACGGACGCGATCCGGTCAACCTCCCCCATCACGACCCGGCACTCCGTCTACTCCAGCACATCCGCGACGAGGCGCACCACTTCGCCAACAGCTTCAACGCCGAGTTGCGCAGCAAACGACTGAAAGAATCGATTCTCGACGACTTCGAGGGACTCGGCACACAGCGTAAACAGCAACTCTTGCTCCACTTCGGCAGCATCCAAAAGCTACGCGCGGCGAGTGTCGAAGGACTCACCGAGGTCGAGGGTATCGGTCGAGTCACCGCCGAGCGGCTGGTGAAATTTCTTGGCCACCAGAGTTGAGCCATCGGCAGGCATTAGCTGGAAAATGGTTCAATGCGTCGCATTTCCCACATACTTAACCGACGCGTTGCCGTCGTCGCTAAAAATCATACAAAACATATCCCTTTTCGTTAATATTTTGCCAGGCAAAATTTAAAATCGGTGGCGCTTTGACAGCTCGCAGCGAGCCGACTTTTCTAAGCGGATGGACTACAAAAATAAGATCGCTTTAATCACGGGGGCTAACAGCGGGATAGGTGAGGCGACGGCCCACCGGCTGGCGGCACGCGGGTGCACGATAATTGTCAATGGACGCCGCGAGGCGGAGAACCAACGGGTGGTGGCGGCGCTGCAATCGCAGCATGGCGTAAAGGCTGAGGCGTGGACTGGTGACGTCGCCGACGAAGGCAACTGCCTGCAAATGATCGAAAAGGTTTTTAGCGATCACGGGCGGCTCGACCTGCTGGTGAACAATGCGGGCATCGGCGTATCGGGCGACCGGGTGGCTGAGAACCCGACCGAGCAGTTTGAACGGGTAATGAAGACCAATTTATACAGTGCCTACTGGTTGAGCCGGGAGGTCTTCCGGCGGATGGAGACCCAGGCAATCGCCGAAGACTCCGGTCTGCGGGGAGCGATTATCAACATCGCTTCGATCCTCGGCGTGCAGGCATGGGCGGGTGCGGGTGTTTACGCAGCGTCCAAACATGGTATGATGGGGCTGACCCGCGCGATGGCAGATGAAGGCGAGAAAGCGGGCATTCGCGTCAGTGCTGTCTGCCCAGCGATGGTGGCCACACCGATGACGGGTAAGACCGGCAGCGATTACATCCAGCCCGAGGATATCGCCGCCAGTGTAACTTATCTGCTGGAACTATCGCCTGCGGCCTGGCCTACTGAGATTGTGATCCCCCGGCGGGGGTGCAGTTGACGCTGGTATTGGCGCGTGGAAGGACCGTGGCTCGCGGGGGCCATCGCCTGGACGGCGATGTTGCCATGCGCAAGCGCAGGCGCTACTGGCCGCCGGTGTGCTATTTCACCAATCGAAATCCGGTATGGTTGGTGGACGAACTCGACTCATTCTTACCGCGCGTAACCAACATGTAGCGGGGGCCATCGCCTGCACGGCGATGTTGCCATGCGCAAGCGCAGGCTCTACTGGCCGCCGGTGTGCTATTTCACCAATCGAAATCCGGTATGGTTGGTGGACGAACTCGACTCATTCTTACCGCGCGTAACCAACATGTAG